>NZ_CAXQBR010000002.1 GCF_964222135.1 Euzebya sp. | reverse complement strand
GTATGCTGTGACTGGAGTTCAGACGTGTGCTCTTCCGATCTGGCACCCGGCCCGGGATGTCAGCTGAGCCGCTCGGCCAGGTGGGCGAGGGACAGCGGGTAGCGGTAGTCGATCCCGCCGTGCCCGGCGTCGAACAGCTCGAGGTGGACGTCGGTCACGCCGATCGCCGCGAGCTGGTCGTGCACCGCCACGGCGCCGACGTCGAGGTACCACTCGTCCTTCGTGCCCCCGTCCAGCCAGATCGCCCGCATGCCGCGGAGGGCGTCGGCGTGCCGTCGGGGTCCGCCGAGAAGCACGCGGTCACACCGAGGAGCATGAGGAGGGTCGAGTCCTCCTCGCGGGTGAACGCCGTCCGGCCCTGGAAGTCCGCCCACCAGGCCATCAGGTCGCCGTCGTGGCCGCGCAGGTGGCGGACGGACTTGGCGAACTCGGGGATGTAGAGGAACTCGTACAGCGCGTCGCCGGCGTGGCTCGCGAACCCCCCGAACAGGTCCGGACGCCACATCGGGGTGATCATCGCCCCGTACCCGCCGCTCGACTTGCCCATGATCCCCCGGTGGGCCGGGTCGTCGAGGGTGCGGAACCGCGTGTCGACGAACGGCACGACCTCGTCGCACAGGTACGAGTGGTACGGGCCCGTCCCCGGCGAGTCGACGAACTGCGACCCCCCGTACAGCGTCATCGCGTCGACGAAGACCACGATGGCGGGGGGCACGTCGCCGCGGGCGAAGAGGTCGTCGACGGCGTGCGGGAACGGCGTCCGGTACGCGGACATCCCCGGACCCTAGTCCCGGGCTGCGACACCGGCGCGAGGACGGGCGCGATCGGGGCCTCCCTCGCCTGACGGCGAGGATCGGCGCGATCCTGACGCCTGCCCCCCGGCACGTGGCGCGCGGCGGCGCGTACCGTCGGTCCGACGACCACCGCCGAGAGGAGACCGTCCCATGTCCACCGACCCCCGGGCGCACCAGCGCGAGCTGATCGCCGTGGTGGCCCTCGTGGCGCTGCTCGTCCTCGGGCTCGCCACCGCGGCGTCCGCCCAGTCGCCCACGGACTTCCCCGGTCTCGAAGCCGGGCAGCGCGTGGTGGATCTGACCGGCTCGTCGCTGTCCGAGACCGAGGTGGCCGACCTCCGCGAGCGGTTCGAGGCGCTGTCCGCCGCCGGCGTCGACGGGGTGGCGGTCGTGCGCGCGCTCGACGCCTCGCCGGAGGAGACCCTCGAGCAGGTCGAGGCGCTGCAGCAGGCGTGGGTGGCACGGACCGGCGCGGCGGCGGAGACCGCCGCGGCGTTCCTCATCAACCGCAACCCCGACGATCCGACCGACGCCCGAGCCGGGGTGTTCGTCGGCCCGGAGCTGCGCGAGGGCAACGTGGGAGAGGACGAGCAGGTCGCCATCGTCGAGCAGGCGCTCATCCCTCCCCTGCGCGACGGTGACGTGCACGCGAGCCTCGCGGCCGGCATCGACCGGCTGGCTACCAGCGCGGTGGAGGGGCCGCCGGTCAGCGCCGCGGAGGTGTGGGCGGCCGAGGCGGCGCGTGGCTGGGTCCTGTGGGCGGCGTTGGCGGCCGCGGTGGCGCTGGTGGCCGCCGCGGGGCTCGTCCACCGGCGCCGCACGACCATCGACGCCGGGGACGTGTCGCCGACGACGGCCCGCCCGGGCGACCTGCCGCCCGCGGTGGTCGCGGCGCTGCTCGCGGGGTCGCCGCAGGCCACCGCGATCCCCGCCACCGTCCTCGACCTGGCCACGCGCGGAGCCGTGGCGATCGAGGTGGAGGATCCCGACGTCGACGCGGACGAGGCGAAGGCCCAGGTCCGGCTGCTCGACCGCGCACGCCTCCGCGACGACGTCGAGGTGGCGGTGTGGGGTGCGCTTGAGGAGGCGGCTGAGGACGGTCTGGTCCGCCCCGACGAGCTGGCGGCGCTCGCCGGGTCCGATGCGCAGGTCGATGCCGCCGTCGAGGCCCGCATGCGGGCCGAGGGGTGGCTCGACCCGCGCGCCCGGGCCAACCGCGGGTGGCTCGGCGTCATCGTCGGCGTGGCGGCGGTCCTGCTGCTGGCGGTGATCGTGATCGCGGCGCTCGGCGAATCGCCGCTCGGCCTCGTCGGGGCCGGTGCGCTCGCCGTCGCGGCGATCACCGCCCTGGTCCTGTTCACCACCTACTCCCGGCTGTCCGCGGAGGGGCAGCAGACCGCCGTCGGTTGGCAGGCCTACCGCGCCGGGCTGGGCGAGGCCGTCCACGACGACCGGATGCCACTCGACCTCGACGCCGTCCTGCCCGACCTGGTCGCGCTGGAGCTCGCGCACGAGGCCGACGACCGGATCGAGGCGGCCGGTGAGGCGGGTCAGACCCTCGCGGCGTTCACCCCCGCCGCGGGTGGGTCGACCGGGTTCAGCCCGGCGATGTACGTCGTGCTGTGGAGCGGCTTCCAGTCCTCCACCGCGTCGGCCTCGACGGCCGGTGCCGGCAGCACCGTGAGCGGCATCGGGGTCAGCGGCGGCGGAGGCGCAGCGGGCAGCACCTGAGCAGCAGTGCGACGTCGGGGTCGGCCGGCGCTCGCCCCGCCCGGCCGTCAGGCGGTGGTGACCGGGACGGGCTCGGACGCCGGGTCGTGGCGGTCGTCGGTGTCGCGGTGCACCAGCGCCACGCCGGCGACGATCCCGACGCCGCCGAGCAGCTGGATCGGGACCGGCAGCTCGCCCAGCAGCCACCACGCGGCGAGGACGGCGAAGAGGACCTCGGTCAGCCCGACGAAGGAGGCGACGCGCGATCCCAGCCGGGCGGTGGCGGTGATGCCGGTCAGGTAGGCGGCCACGGTCGACACCCCGACCAGCACGACGACGGGGACCAGCCAGCTGACCGAGGCCCCGAGCAGCTCGACCGGGCCGGTGCTGGCCTCGAGCGGCACGATGCCGGCCACCCCCAGCACGGCCAGGGTGACCGTGCCGACCGCCAGCCCACCGCCAGCCAGCACGACCGCGGGCAGGCCGTCGTCGACCCGCGCCGACAGGACGAAGTAGGCGGACAGGCACACGGCGGCGGCCAGCCCCCACGCGACGCCGACCGGATCCACCGACACGCCGCCGCCGAGATCGAGGACCAGCACCAGCCCGACCATTGACAGGACGGTGCCGATCAGGGTCCCCGTGGGCGGAGCGGACCGGGTCCGCGCCCACGCCAGGCCCACCAGCAGCACCGGCGCGAGGTACTCGAGCAGCAGCGCCACACCGACGGACAACGTCTGCACCGCGGAGAAGTACGCGAACTGCGTCCCGGCCACGGCCGTCAGCCCGTAGGCCAACACGATCCGGGCGTTCGCCGCGGAGGGCCGGCGACGTCGCCACTGCCGGACGACGAGGGGGGCCAGGACGGCGGCGGCCCCGCCCACGCGGGCGAGCACCGCCGCCGACGGCGACCACCCGGCGTCGAGCAGCGCCTTCGCGAAGGGGCCGGAGAGGCCGAACGCGGCGGCGGACACCGCGGCCAGGGCGAGGGCGCGGACGTCGGTGGTCGGGGACATGGGCGGGCTCCGGGGCGGACGTCCGACAGGCGACGTCAGGAGTGTCGAGGGAGTACGATCCTGACAGTACGCGAGCACCTGTCAGGAGTCAACATGCCCTTCGCCCATGACACCGAGGTGGCGCTGCTCGCGACCGCGGCGCTGGTGAACACCCACCCCTCGCGGGCGGACGGGGGGGTGGAGGGGCTGGCTTCGCCGGATGACCTCGACGCGTTCGTGGAGGCGCACCGCTACACCGGATCGCGGACCCGGGACCACGCCGAGCTCGAGGCCGTGCACGCGGTCCGGGAGCGGCTCGCCGGGCTGTGGCAGACCGACGACGAGACCGCGGTGGTGGACCTGGTCAACGGCCTGCTCCGCGAGCACCGCGCCCTCCCGCAGCTGGTCCGCCACGACGGCTGGAGCTGGCACATCCACGCCGTCGAGCCCAGCCGACCCCTCGCCGACCGCATCGCGGTGGAGGCGGCGCTCGCGGTGCTCGACCTGGTCCGCGGCGACGAGCTCAGCCGCCTGCGCCGCTGCGACGCCGAGGACTGCGACGCCGTCCTGGTCGACCTCTCCCGCAACCGGTCGAAGCGCTACTGCGACGTCGGCAACTGCGCCAACCGCGCCCACGTCGCCGCGTACCGGGCCCGGAAGGCGGCCCGCCGGTCGCGCTGACGGCCCACTGTGGGTCGGGCCACGCCGGCGCGTCAACCCGGCCGTCGTGGTGGAAGGATGCGGGGCATGGCCCACGACCGCGCAGGACAGCCCGCCCAGCCCGAGGACCTCGTCGACGTCGCCCACCTGGTGACGGCGTACTACACCCTCTCCCCCGATCCCGACGACGTCGCCCAGCAGGTGGCGTTCGGGACCAGCGGGCACCGAGGGTCCGCCCTCGACACGGCGTTCAACGAGGCGCACATCCTCGCCACGACCCAGGCGATCTGCGACCACCGCCGGTCCGCCGGCGTCGACGGGCCGCTGTTCATCGGGCGGGACACCCACGCGCTGTCCGAGCCGGCCTGGGCGACCGCGCTCGAGGTGCTGATCGCCAACGGCGTGACGACCCTCATCGACGACCGCGACGGCTACACCCCCACCCCGGCGGTGTCCCACGCGATCCTCCGCGCCAACGGCGGTCGGACCACCGGGTCGGGCCTGGCGGACGGGATCGTCGTCACCCCCTCCCACAACCCGCCCCGCGACGGCGGGTTCAAGTACAATCCGCCGCACGGCGGACCGGCGGACGCCGACGTCACCTCCGCCATCGCGGACCGGGCGAACCAGCTGATCGCCGGCGGGCTCTCCGAGGTCCGCCGCACCCCCTTCCCCTCCGCGCGCGCCACGGCCGAGCCCTACGACTTCCTCGGCACCTACGTCACCGACCTCGCCTCGGTGCTGGACGTCGACGCGATCCGCGAGGCCGGCATCCGCATCGGCGCGGACCCGCTCGGCGGCGCGGCGGTCGGCTACTGGGGGGACATCGCCGAGCGCCTCGGCCTGGACCTGACGGTCGTCAACCCGCTGGTCGATCCGACGTGGCGGTTCATGACCCTCGACACCGACGGCAAGATCCGGATGGACTGCTCCTCGCCTGACGCGATGGCCTCGCTCGTCGAGCGGCGCGACGAGTTCCAGATCGCCACCGGCAACGACGCCGACGCGGATCGCCACGGCATCGTCACCCCGGACGCGGGGTTGATGAACCCCAACCACTTCCTGGCCGTCGCGATCGGCTACCTGTTCGGCGGCGCACGACCCGACTGGCCCGAGTCCGCCGCGATCGGCAAGACCCTGGTCAGCTCGTCGATGATCGACCGGGTCGCGCGGGACGTCGGCGCCCGACTGGTCGAGGTCCCGGTCGGGTTCAAGTGGTTCGTGCCGGGCCTCCTCGACGGCTCCCTCGGGTTCGGCGGGGAGGAGTCCGCCGGCGCGTCCCTCCTCCGCCGCGACGGCACCACCTGGACCACCGACAAGGACGGGATCGCCCTCGCGCTGCTGGCCTCGGAGATCCTCGCGACCACGGGCAAGAGCCCCTCCGCGCACTACGCCGACCTGGTCGAGCGCCACGGCGACCCGGCGTACGCCCGCATCGACGCCCCGGCCGACCGCGAGCAGAAGGCCCGCCTCAAGGGCCTGTCCCCCGAGGACGTCACCGCCGACGAGCTGGCCGGCGAGCCGATCACCGCCACGCTCACCGCCGCGCCGGGAAACGACGCCCCGATCGGCGGGCTGAAGGTCACGACCGAGTCGGCCTGGTTCGCCGCCCGGCCGTCCGGCACCGAGGACGTCTACAAGATCTACGCGGAGTCCTTCCGCGGCCCCGACCACCTCGCGGAGGTCCAGGCTGCCGCTCAGGAGGTCGTGCAGGCCGTCCTGGGCTGAGTGCGCCCGCAGGACGCCGGCGGGGACTCAGACCCACGCCGCCGGCTGGTCCCAGCGGTCGGCGTTGACGACCTCGCTGAGCGGGGCGCGCGGCGCGGGCCCGAAGTCGTCGCCGACGTGGTGGGCGACCGGGATGAGCGCGGCCTGGGTCACCTCGTCGTAGGGGATGCCGCACAGCTCGGCGACCTCGCGCTCGTAGGCCAGGTGGAGGGTGGTCCAGGCGGTCCCGAGCCCGCGGTCGCGGGCGGCGAGCATGAAGCTCCACACCGCCGGCAGGATCGATCCGTACAACCCGGCCGGGTTGTCCCCGCTCGGCCGGCCGTGGATGCAGGCCAGCAACAGGACCGGCACCTCGTGGAGGTGGGCGGCCAGGTGGTCCGCGGAGTCCGCCACCCGCGACTGGGTCGCCACGCGGTCCGGGTCGTCGCTGCCGCCGCGGCCCGCGTAGCCGGGGGAGGCGCGGTACGCCTCGTAGGACCGGCGGTAGAACCCGGCGATCCCAGCCCGGATCTCGGGATCGGTGATGACGAGGAACCGCCAGCCCTGCCGGTTGCTCCCGCTGGGTGCCTGGATCGCGATCTCGAGGCACTCGCGGATGACCGCCGGGTCGACGTCGCGGGTCAGGTCCAGGCGCTTGCGCACCGCCCGGGTGGTGGTCAGCAGCTCGTCGGTGGTGAGGTGGCCCATGGACCGCAGTGAACCACTCTGGACGACGGCAGCTAACGGTTCCCTCACGTGGGGTTCTCCCACCGGCGACCGGCGCCCTAGACTCCTCGCGTCACTGGCGGGACCAGGTCCTGAAAGGCCCCTTCATGCCCCTCACCCCCCGACGGGCCGTGGTCGTGCTGACCGCGCTCGCGATGCTCACCACGACCCTCGCCGGCCCGGCCGCCGCGCAGGCGCCCGACCCGGCGCCGACGTACGCGACCGCCGGCGTCGCCGACACCGCGGCCGAGGACACCACCGCCGATCTCGCGGCGCTGCGGTTCGCGTTCGCCAGCGGCGAGATCGGCTCCGACGAGGACGCGCCCGAGGTGGTGCCGGGCAGCCTGCTGGTCACCACGACCGACGGGGTCGCCCTCGACGGGGTCCTGGCCGACGTGGCCGCACCGCGGTTCGCCGCCGCCGGCTTCGCCTCGGCGGACGCGATCGGCAGCCAGGTCGCCCTGGTCCGCACGGCCGAGGGCAGCGAGGTGGAGGTGGCCCGCGAGCTCGCCTCCCTGCCCGGCGTCATCGCGGTCGAGCCGAACCTGATCAACGAGTGGGCGGCCGCGCCGAACGATGAGCTCTACGGGGCCCAGTGGGCGCACCAGCGGACCAACATCGAGGCGGCGTGGGACGTCAGCGTCGGCAACGGCCGGCCCCTCGTGGCCGTCCTCGACTCCGGCGTCGCCGGTGACCACCCGGACCTGAACGGCATCGTGGTCCAGAGCCTCCAGGCCGCGAACGGCCAGGTCGCACCGGGCCAGCTCGCCAACGACGAGTGCGGGATCGGCCACGGCACCGCCGTCGCGGGCGTCGTCGGCGCCCGGGGCAACAACGGCGGAGGCGTCTCCGGCGTGCTGTGGGAGCCGCGGATCATCGACGTCGCCCTGACCTCCAACCGGAACGGCTGCCCCCCCGGCCCGCCGGACGACGCCACGATCGCCGCGATCGAGGCGATGGCCTCCCTCCCCGAGCCGCCGCTCGCGATCAACCTCAGCCTGGGCGGCGACCGTCCGGCCTGCCCCGCTGCCTACACCGCGGCGATCAACAACGCGCGCGCACGCGGCATCGTCGTGGTCGCCGCCGCCGGCAACAACGGCACCTCGGGCACGTCGGTCCCGGCGTCCTGCGACGGCGTGATCTCCGTCGGCGCGACCGGCTCGCAGAACCAACGGGCCGACTACTCACAGACCAACGACTTCGTCGACGTCGCCGCGCCGGGCGGCGTCTTCCCCGCCGAGCAGACCGTCGACGCGGCCATCGCGAACATGATCCTGACGACCTGCCTGCCGGGCAACGGCGGGCAGACCCTCGGGTGCGACCCCGGGTTCGCCTACGACGTGATCACGGGGACGTCCTTCTCCTCGCCCTACATCGCGGCGGTGGTCGCGCTGATCCGGTCCGTGGTGCCGTCGCTGTCGATCGACCAGGTCCAGGCGGTGATCGAGAACACCGCCCAGGACCTCGGCGGACCGGGCCGCGACGTCGAGTTCGGCGAGGGCCTCGTCGACGTGGCGGCTGCGCTCGCGGCGGCGCAGGGCGGCGAGGGGCTGATCCTCGGCCCCCGCCCGAGCTTCCCGGCCGAGGGCGGCGCGCCCCCGACCCCTCCCCCGCCCGGCGGCACGCCCGAAGGCATCATCCGCGTCTCGACCGGCGGGGCCACCGACCCGATCGCCCAAGCCGTCGCGGTGTCGAGCGGCCTGCCCGACCAGTCGGCCGCCCACGTGGTGCTGGCCCGCGTCGACAACTTCGCCGACGCCCTGTCGGGCAGCGCGGTCGGCTACGGGTTGGGCCCGCTCCTGTACACCACCTCGACCGGGCCGCTCGCCTCCGCCACCGCCGCGGAGATCCAGCGCGTCCTGCCGCCCGGCGGCCAGGTGGTGCTGATGGGCGGCACGGCCGCGCTGCCCGCGACCCTCGAGGGCGAGCTGCAGGCCATGGGCTACCGGATCATCCGCCTGGCCGGGAACAGCCGGTTCGAGACCGCCGCCCTGGGCAGCGAGCTGGTGGAGGAGATCAAGGCCGTGACCGACCGCCGCGAGCGCGACTTCGCGTTCGTGACCTTCGCAGGCAACTGGCCCGACGCCGTGGGCGCCGGGCAGATGGCCAGCTACTTCGGCATCCCGATCCTGGTGACCGAGACCGGCGCGCTGAACGACGTGACCCGTCAGGCCCTCACCCAGCTGCAACCCAGCCGGGTGTTCCTGGTCGGCGGCACCGCCGTGCTGAGCGACGCTGTCGCCCAGCAGATCGGCGCGCTCGGCCTGTCCGTGGACCGGCTGGCCGGACCCAGCCGGGTCGAGACGTCCCTCGCCGTCAGCGTGCTGATGTTCAACGAGCTGGTGGCTGACGGCGTGGACAGCGGCATCGGCACGGTGGCGGTGAACCTGCGCCGCGACTTCACCCACGTGCTGTCCGCCACGCTGATCAGCACCTTCGGGAACCTGTTCGTCCCGTTGGAGGGCGACGACGGGTCGGTCGTGACCGACCCGGTCCTGGGGGTCTACTGCGGGTTCAGCGCCCTCGGCGGCCAGCACTTCCTGGCGGGTGGGACCGACGTGATCACCGACTCCGCCGCGGTGACCCTGGACCAGCTGTACAGCCAGCCCCAGGCGAACTGCGCGTAGCCGCTAGGCGGGCTCGGCCAGACCGAACAGGGTCGACAGGTCGACCTCCACCCCCACCGCGGTCGCGGCCGCGGTGGGGTCGAGGGTCCGGACCGTCGCGTAGCGGTCGCCGGCCGGCTCGGTGTGGATGACCAGCCGGCGCTGCACCAGGTCGACGACCCAGTACTCCGGCACCGCGGCCTCGGCGTACAGGCGGGTCTTGATCGACAGGTCACGGCGGCGACTCGAGTGGGCGACCTCGATGACCAGCTCGGCCGCGGCGACGGCGTCGGTGATCCGCTCGAAGTCGGCGGTCCGGACGATCGCGACGTCGGGTTGGGGCTGGCTCCACTCGCTGACCGCGTAGGGGTGGGACACCCCGACCATCCGGTCGTCCGCGAGCGCCCGGGCGAGGTGGTTGTTCAGCCACATCACCACCTTCAGGTGCGGTCCGCCCTCTGCGGCCATGGTGACGATCACCCCGTCGATCAGCTCGACCTGCTCGTCGGCGAACCACCCCTCCGCCGCCCACGCGTTGAACTCGCGCCGGGAGATCGGGCGGACGGTCGACGACAGCTCGGCGAGCACATCGCTCATGGCCATGCGCGTAGTGGGGCACGCGGTGGCGGCGCGGTCAAGATCCGCCGGCCTGTGGACGGCCGGCCTGGGGATGGTCGGCCGGTGGATGGTCGGCCGGTGGATCGTCGATGTCGGGGAGGGAGGGGCGGCCCGACGTCGGGTACAGGCCGGCGACGAACCCGTAGACGGTGTCGCCGTCCCGCGGGATCGCGCTGAACTCGCGGGTCAGGTCGAAGACGCGGTCCCAGAACTCAGCGGCGCGCTCCCGCGGGATCCGGGCGTGGCGCTGGATGGCACGAAGGCGGTCCGCGGCGTGAGCTGGGCCTGATTCGGCCGCGGCGTGCTTGAGCAGGTTCGGGATGTCCCGCAGCTGCTCGGGCTGGATCTGGCCGACGTAGAAGATCCGGGCGGTCCGACCGTAGAACCGCTCCTCGATGGCGCGGACCCGCCGGGTGCGGACGACCTTGAGCAGGCCGGCGTCGACCAGCACCCCGACGTGGTAGGCGACGGTGCTCTTCGGCCGGTCGACGGCCTCGGCCAGCTCGCCGACCGTCGCAGCCCGTTCGAGCAGCAGGTCGCAGATCGTCTCGCGGAGGTCGTGGAACGCGGCCTTGATCTCCTGCGGCGTCGTGATGATCTGCAGGTCGTCGAGGTCGTAGTCGGGCAGGTCAGACATGGCCGCCTATTGATCGGGATAGTTGGATCGTTCTAGAGTTCCGGATCGTCACGTCCGATCATCACCGCGCCCGCCGTCGGGCACAAGGAGGCCAGCCATGGCCGAGGTCCTGCTGTTCCACCACGCCCAGGGGTTGACCGAGGGGGTGATCGCGTTCGCCGACGAACTCCGCGAGGCGGGCCACACCGTCCACACCCCCGACCTGTTCGACGGGCACACGTACGGGTCGATCGAGGAGGGGATGGCCCGCGTCAAGTCCGAGGGGTTCGACGTCATCGCCGAGCGGGCCGTGCGCCTGGCCGAGGACCTGCCGGCCGAGCTGGTCTACGCGGGCATGTCCCTCGGGGTCGTGCCGGCCCAGCGGTTGGCCCAGACCCGACCGGGGGCGCGCGGGGCGGTGCTGCTGTACTCCTGCCTACCAGCGGAGTACGTCGGGGCATGGCCGGACGGGTTGGCCGCGCAGGTGCACGGCATGGACGCAGACCCGATCTTCGCCGAGGAGGGGGACCTCGAGGCGGCGGAGGCCCTGGCGGCGGATCACCCGGAGGTGGCGGTGTTCACCTACCCCGGCGACCAGCACTACTTCGCCGACCGCTCGCTGCCGAGCTACGACGAGGAGGCGACGGCGCTGCTCACCGAGCGGGTGGTCGCGTTCCTGGCCGGGCGGTAGGGGTTCGGCGGAGCAGGGTGCCTCAGGACCCCCGGGGGGAGGTGCCGCGATCAACCCATAGGCGTCGAACGGGTGGCCGGGCGGTGGCACGCGACCCGCCATCGCCCCACGGGCGCATCACAGGACGGCGACGGCCAGCACGAGACCCGCCATCGACCCACGGGCGCACCACAGGACGGCGACGGCCAGCACGCGACCCGCCATCGACCCACGGGCGCACCACAGGACGGCGACGGCCAGCACGCGACCCGCCATCGCCCCACGGGCGCACCACAGGACGGCGACGGCCAACACGAGACCCGCCATCGACCCACGGGCGCACCACAGGACGGCGACGGCCAACACGAGACCCGCCATCGACCCACGGGCGCATCACGGGACGCCATCTCCGGACCGCGCGGCACCCGTACGTCCCCGCCATCGACCCACGGGCGCCGAACGGCACGCGCCCAGCCACTGCCCCCGCCCACACCGGCCCACCGCACCGGCCCCACCGCACCGGTCGCGCAGCACCGGCCCCGGTCGAGCTCCCGGTCAGTGCCCCCGGAAGGCCTCCTCGAGCCACCACGACGGCTGGTCCTCGACGACCTTCGCGTCGATCAGCAGCGGGGTGTCCAGCGGGCCAGCGAGCCACGTCCGGACCGGATCGAGGTCCGCGACGGACCGGACCGTCACCGCCGTGAACCCGTACCCGCGGGCGACGGCGGCCAGGTCGGTCTCGGGGAACCGCACCGTCGAGATGTCGTGGCCGTCGGGGCCGAAGTGGTGGACCTCCGCCCCGTACGCGTCGTCGTCGTACACCACCACGACCATGGGCAGCCCCAGCCGCCGGACGGTGTCGAGCTCGGCCGCGCTCATCGTCAGCCCACCGTCCCCCACCGCCGCGACCGGCAGCCGGTCGGGCTGGGCCAGGGCCGCCCCGATCGCGGTCGCCAAGCCCAGCCCGATCGCCTGGAACGCCTGGGTGAAGCAGAACCCCCGCTCGTCCGGGACATCGAGGAACATCGACGGGTAGCCCATGAAGTTGCCGGAGTCCACGCCGACGACCCGGTCCGCGGGCAGCAGGTCGTCGAGGGCGAGGGACACGGTCCGCGGGTCGATCCGCTCCTGCGTGGAGGTGTCCTCGAAGGGCACGTCCTGCCAGCGCCGCCCGCTCCGCAGCCGCTCGGCCACCGCCGGCGAGCGGTACCCCGACGCGACGCGACCCCACCCCTCGCGACCCCACCCCTCCCCCGCTGCCCGCGCGGTGACCGCGACGTCCCCCTCCCCCCCCAACGCCAGCGCCCGGTGAGCGCCCAGTGCCGACGCGGTGTCGTCCACCTGCACCACCGTGGCACCCGGGCCGATCAGCGCCCCGTGGCGCATGGTCCACATGTTGAGCGCGCAGCCCCACCCGACGATCAGGTCGGCGTCCGCGATCAGCTCGGCCACGACCGGTGAGGAGAACCCGCCGGACACGTCGAGCGACCACGGGTGGCCGACGAACAGGCCCTTCGCCACCGCGGAGGTGGCGAGCAGCGCCCCGCACCGCTCCGCGAGGTCGACCACCGCGTCCCGGGCCGCCGCGGACCTGGCCCCACGGCCGGCGACGAAGACCGGCCGCTCGGCGACGCGCAGGGCCTCGACCAGCCGGGCCACCGCCTCGGGGGAGGGATGGGGCGGCGCCGGCGGCGGGGGCAGGACCGCGGTGTCCGGCGCGATCCCGTCGGGGATCTCGGCGACCTGGACGTCGAGGGGGAGGTTCAGCACCACGGTCCGGCGGCCGTGGACGGCGGCGGCGACGGCCTCGACGGTGTCGGCGACCGCGGTGGCGGGGTCGGCGATCCGGTGGGACAGCGCGCCGACGGCCGTGGCCAGCGCGTCCTGGTCGACGAAGAAGTTCGAGTGCCGGTTCGTCGCCTCGGCGGCCAGCACGATCAGCGGGGTGCGGGACTTCGCGGCCTCGGCGATCCCGGTCATCGCGTTGGTCAGCCCGCAGCCCTGGTGGACGCTCAGCGCGGCGGGCCGGTCGGCGGTGCGGGCGTACGCGTCGGCGATCGTCGCGGCCCCGCCCTCGTGCCGGCTGGCGACGAACCGGGCGCCGGCGGCCACCATCGCGTTGGTGACGTGGAAGTTCCCGGAGCCCACCACGCCGGCGACCAGGTCCACCCCGACGGCGACGAGGGCCCGCCCGACGGCCTCCGCCACGTTCACGGTTGCACCCCCCTGGATCCCGCCGCCCTGGCGCTCAGATCCGAGAGGTGGGTCCCCCCAGGCACCCGCGGCTCAGATCTGAGGACCCGTGACACCGACCCCACCGCCGACGCCCCCACCGACACCCCCACCATCAGCCCTCGACGAGCGCGAGCACCCGGACCGGTGACCCCGACCCTCCCACGATCTTGAGGGGTGGGGCGATGACGACGGCGCCGGTCGGCGGCAGGCGGTCGAGGTTCTGCAGCTGGGCCAGGCCGTACTTGTCGTTGCCGAGCAGGAACGCGTGGCAGGGGAACGGCGGGTCGAAGGAGTGGGCGGCGCCGGCGTCGGTGCCGACGGTCTCCACGCCGATGCCCTGCAGCGGGGACTCCTCGGCCACCCAGCGGGCACACGCCGCCGACATGCCCGGGCTGGCCGGCCCGGTCTGGGTGTTGTTGATCATGTCCTCCTGCGACGTCCGGGACGACCAGCCGGTCCGGCACAGCAGCCAGCCGCCCGCGGGGAGGGGGCCGTGGGTCTCCTGGAAGGCCTCGAGGTGCGCGACCTCGATCAGGAAGTCCGGGTCCGCCTCGACCTCGGCGGTGACGTCCAGCACGACGGCCGGGGCGATCAGGTCCCGCACCGGGACGGCGTCGATCGACGCGCCGTCCTGCCCGGTCACCCAGTGGTTCGGGGCGTCGAAGTGGGTGCCGGTGTGCTCGCCGGTGTGGAAGTTGTTCCAGTACCAGGCCGGGCCGCGGTCGTCGTAGCGGCTGATCTCGGACAGCGTGAAGCGCTGGGTCTGACCGAACTCGGGCGGCAGCTCGAGGATCGGCGTCTCCTCCGACAGCGGGGCGGTCAGGTCGATGACCTCGATCGATCCGTCGGACAGCGCGGCGAGCAGGTCGGCGAGCACGGGCATGTGGGGTGGCTCCTCGTCGGTGGGCCCCGTGGCGTGCGGGATCGTAGACCGGCCAGCGCAACGACCGCGACAGCGACACACCGGTACATCCTCGTGTAAGGTTACGTCCGTGACGGAGGATCGCCGGACGGCCCGGAACAACCCGTTCACGCCGGGCTACGGCGCGGTGCCCGAGGTCTTCGCCGGCCGTCGGGCGGAGTTCGCGGAGTTCGACGACGTCCTCCTCCCCCGCCTCCGCGACGGCGTCTACGAGCAGGCCCGCCTGGTCACCGGGGACCGCGGGGTGGGCAAGACCGTGTTCCTGCTCCACCTCGAGCAGGACGCCCGCGAGGCCGGCGACTGGCCGGTCCGCGTGTCGGCGAGGCCAGGCGAGGGCGTGGTGGCCGACCTGCTGCAGCGCCTCGCCGAGGCGCTCGACGCCCACCACCTGGCCCGCCGGCTGTCGGCCCGCAGCCTCGACGCGCTGCGGCTGCTCGCGGGCATCCGCGTGGGCCCCGAGGGCATCGGCATCGAGGTCGCCCGGCCGTCGGGCGCGACGATCGACCGCGGGGCGGAGCTGTCCCGCCTTCTGGTCGAGGCCGGCCGGCTGGCGGCCGAGCGCGGTGCGGTGCTCCTGGTCCTCGTCGACGAGGCGCAGAACATCGCCGCGCCCGCGCTCGCCGACCTGTGCCACGCCCTGCAGGAGGCGCAGTCCACCGCGACGCTCGAGACCGCGCCGAACGGCGCGCGGGTCCGACGGCACCTGCCGATCGGCGTGTACGTCGCCGGGCTGCCGGGTGTCGTCGGCCAGCTGCAGCAGGCCGGCGCGACGTTCTTCGAGCGCAGCCGGCACCTCGACTTCGGCCTGCTGGGCGACGCCGACGTCCGGGAGGGGCTGGTCGCCTTCGCGGCCAACCGCGACGTCGCGATCGACGCGCCGGCCCTCGACCGGTTGGTCGAGCTGGTCCAGGGCTACCCGTACTTCCTGCACCTCATCGGCCACCGGGTGTGGACGGCGGGGACGGGGCCGGTGATCACGGTCGAGGAGGTCGACGAGGGGTACGCGATCGCCCGGGCCGATCTCGACGGGTTCTACGCCGAGCGCCTCAGGGGGCTCGGCGACCTGCAGCACGACTGGCTGCGGGCGGCGGCGGCCGTCGACGACGCCGACCGGACGACGGGAGCGGTCGCCGCGCGGCTCGGCCGCCGGTCCTCCCAGCTCGGCTCGACGGTCCGGGCGCTGGTCGACCGCGGGCTGATCCGCATGGCCCCCGGGCGGGGCCGGTTCGAGTTCGGCCTGCCCGGGCTGGCCGGCCACCTGCGGGCGGACCGGTGACCGACCAGCACCTCGACAACGCGACGACCCCGCCTGTCACGACTCGGGTCCGGCCGGTGTCTCCATGACACCGACGATCACCGAGGAGGACGACATGCCCCGCATCCCCCCGACACCGCTCACCGGTCTGACCGGGTACCTGGCCACGCGCATGAGCCGCCGGGCGCTCGGAGAGGTCCCCGACGCCCTCGGCGTGATGTGGCACCACCGCCGCGTGCTGGTGGTCCTCAGCGCGATGGGCCAGGAGGCCGAGCGCTGGGACCGGGTCGACCCGCACCTGAAGGTCTGCGCCCACATGGCCGTCGCCGCGCTGGTCGGCTGCGCGTTCTGCCTGGACTACGGCTACTACAGGGCCCACGACCAAGGGCTCGACGAGGAGACGATCAGCCAGGTGCCCCGCTGGAGGGAGAGCGACGTGTTCAGCCCGCTCGAGCGCGACGTGATGGCGTACGCCGAGGCGATGAGCCAGACGCCGCCGCAGGCCACCGACGCCCAGGTCGACCGGCTGGTCGCGGCGCTCGGCGCCCCGGGGGTGGTCGAGCTGACCGCGTGGATCGGCTACGCGAACCTGGTCACCCGCTCGAACGTCGCGATGGGGATCGAGTCCCAGGGGCTCTCCACGGCCTGCCGCGTCCCCCTCGCCGAACCGTCGTCCACCGCGGGCGCGCCGACATGACCGCGCCCGCGCGCGACGACGCGTTCGGGCGCCACCGCCGCCTGCTGTTCACCGTCGCCTACGAGATGCTCGGCTCGGCCACCGACGCCGAGGACGTCGTCCAGGAGACGTGGCTGCGGTGGGCCGAGGTGGACCACGCGGCGGTGCGCGACCACCGCGCCTACCTGGTCCGCATCACGACCCGGCAGGCGCTGAACCGCCTGCGGACCCTCTCGCGGCGGCGGGAGGACTACGTCGGCGAGTGGCTGCCCGAACCGCTCGCGACCGGCCCCGACGTCGCCGCGGACGTCGAGCTCGCCGAGAGCATCTCGATGGCGATGCTCACCGTGCTCGAGACGCTGGGGCCGGTCGAGCGGGCGGTGTTCGTGCTGCGGGAGGTGTTCGACACCCCCTACGACGACATCGCCGCGGCGGTCGGGCGGTCCGTCCCCGCGGTCCGCCAGATCGCCCACCGGGCCCGCGACCACGTCGCCGCGCGTCGACCCCGGGTCGACGTGGGCGAGGGGGAGCAGGCGCGCGTCGTCGAGCGCTTCCTCGACGCCGTGCGAGACGGCGACGTGGAGGGGCTGCTCGAGGTGCTGGCCCCCGACGTCGTGGTGATCCCGGACGGCGGTGGGCTGGTGCCCGCGTCGCGCCGCCCGGTCACCGGGGCCGCCACGGTGGCCGCACTGGTCGCGATGTTCGCCCGCCGGGTCGCCTTCGCCGCCGAGCCGGTGCGGGTCAACGGCAGCCCGGGCCTGCGCCTGACCGTCGACGGGGTCGTGACGGCGGCGATGGCCCTCGACGTCCAGGACGGGCGGATCACGCGCGTGTACGCGATGTTCAACCCCGAGAAGCTGGCAGGGGTCGACGACGTCGCCGCCCTCGCGCGAGGCTGAGGCCCACCGCCCCACCCCCGCAGGAGGGGAACCGCATGCCACCGCAGATGCCCCGCACCACGCTCGGCCGCGACGGGCCCGCCGTCAGCCGGATCGGCCTCGGCCTGGCCGCGCTCGGACGACCCGGCTACCTCGTCATCGGCCACGACCGGGACCTCGTCGAGGACCGGTCGGTCGAGGTCCTGGAGGACCGGACCCACCGCGTGCTGGACGAGGCCACCGCGGCCGGCATCACCTACGTGGACGCGGCACGCTCCTACGGCCTGGCCGAGGCGTTCCTCGCCTCCTGGCCCGGGCTCGGGTCGGGCACCACCGTCGGCTCGAAGTGGGGCTACACCTACACCGCGGGCTGGCGGGTCGACGCCGAGCAGCACGAGGTGAAGGACCACTCCGCCGCCACGTTCCGCCGCCAGCGCGCGGAGACCGCGGCCCTGCTCGGCGACCACCTCGACCTGTACCAGGTGCACTCCGCGACCCTCGACAGCGGGATCCTCGACGACGCCGAGGTGCTCGAGGCCCTCCGCGCCGAACCCGTCGCGGTCGGGCTGACCGTCAGCGGGCCGGACCAGGCCGCGGTCGTCCGGCGTGCGCTCGCCCTGCCCGACACGCCGTTCCGGTGCGTCCAGGCGACGTGGAACCTGCTCGAGCCGTCCGTCGGACCGGCCCTCGCCGAGGCGCACGCCGCCGGCTGGGGCGTGATCGTGAAGGAGGCCGTGGCGAACGGCCGGCTGACCGACCGCGGCGATGCGCGCCTCGACGGCCCCGCACCCACGGACGCCCTCGCCATCGCCGCGGCCCTCGCTCAGCCGTTCGTCGACGTGGTCCTGTCCGGGGCGGCGACGGTCGCCCACCTGGGGTCCAACCTGACGGCCCTCGCCGTGGACCCAGACGACGTGCCCCCCGTCGCGCCTGAGGATCCGGCGGCCTACTGGGCCCGACGGTCCGTGCTGCCCTGGACCTGACCCGCGGACACGATCCGGCCCTTGACGGCCTTACGGCGTATGTCTACCGTACGCCGTAAGGCCACCATACGTCGTAAGGGAACACCTCCATGCCACCGCTCGTCACCGCCGCCGTCGCCGTCGTCGGCACCCTCGTCCTGCTGGCCGCCGGCTTCGTCCTGTCCTTCCGCTTCCGGTTCCGGCCCGTCCTCACGGCGATCAGGCGGCTGAACCGCCGGGTGACGAACCCCATCCAGCTGCGCGGGTCCGCGGGGCAGCCGGGCGCGTGGGCGTCGGTCGTGCACCACGTCGGCCGCAACAGCGGGACGCCGTACCGCACGCCGGTCGTGGCGGTGCCGCGCGGGGACGCCTTCGCCATCGTGCTCCCCTACGGGCCCGAGACCGACTGGCTCCGCAACCTCGAGGCCGCCGGCGGCGGGGTCCTCGAGCACGACGGCGACCGCGTGGCGGTCGAGCGACCCGAGGTCGTCCCGATCGAGCAGGTCGACAGCCTCTTCTCCGCGCGCGAGCAGCGGAGCAACCGCAGCGTCGGGCTCCGCGAGGCGCTGATCCTCCACCGCAGCACCCCCGTGGCCGCCGCGACGGACGGCCACCGCGACACCGCCGGCGGCCAGGCGTGAAGGCGCTGGTGCAGGACCGCTACGGCCCGCCCCTCGAGGTGCTGCGGTTCGCCGACGTCGCCGAACCGACCCTCGGTCCGACGGACGTCCTGGTCGACGTCGAGGCCGTCGGGATCAACGCCGCCGACTGGCACATCACCACCGGCGAGCCCCGGCTCGCCCGGGTGGCCCTCGGGCTCCGCCGGCCGACGCGCCGCATCCCCGGCTCCGACGTCGCCGGTCGGGTGGGAGCGGTCGGGACCGCGGTGTCCGCGTTCGCGCCCGGTGACCCGGTCGTCGGCATCGTGCAGGGAGGTGCCCTCGCCGAGCGCGTGGCCGTCCCCGTCGAGCGGCTGGTCGCCCGGCCCCCGGACGTCGACGCGGTGACCGCCGCGTCGATCCCGCTCGCCTCCACGACGGCGCTGCACGCCATCCGGTACGTCGCGCAGGTCAGCACCGGCCAGCGGGTGCTCGTCACCGGCGCATCCGGCGGGGTCGGCAGCGCCGCGGTGCAGCTGGCGACCGCCGCCGGCGCGCACGTCACCGGGGTGTGCCGGACCGAGAACGTCGACCTCGTCCGCTCCCTCGGCGCCGCTGCGGTGATCGACCGCACCCGCGAGCCCGTGCCCGGCGACGGCCCGTACGACGTGATCGTCCACGTCGCCGGGCACCTGCGGCTGCGCGACCTCCGCCGCGCGCTGACCTCCACGGGGACGCTGGTGTCGGTGACCGGGGATGGCGGGCCCTGGGGCGGACCCATCCCCCTGATGCTCGCCATGCGGCTGGGTGACCTCGTCACGTCGCAGCGGCTGCGCACCGTGGTGGCCCCCGAGCGAGCCGAGGACGTCCGGACCCTCCTCGACGCCCATGCCGAGGGTGCGCTCACCCCACCGATCGACCGCACCTACGCACTCGCCGAGGGCGCCGCGGCCATCGACCACGTCTGGCGCGGGCGGACGCTCGGCAAGGTCGTCGTGACGGTCTGAGCGTCAGAAGTCGAGGAGGTCCCCGACGTCGAGGTGGAGGGGCGGGACGGCGACGGCCTGCAGCTCACCCTCGCGGACGGTCTCGACCGCCGTCCAGGTGCCGTCGGGTCGGGGCCCGCGGTGGACGTGGATGGACCGGTCCTGGACATCGATGACCCAGTACTCGCCGAACCCGGCGCCGGCGTAGCGGCGGGCCTTCTCGCCGAGGTCGAACCGGAGGGAGCTGTTCGAGACCTCGATGACGAGCAGCGCGTCGGTGGGCTTCCCGGTGCGGCGGGTGTCCCGCTTGGTCAGGATCGCGAAGTCCGGTTCGGGTTCGGAGATCTCGTCGGCGATCACCGGCCCCTGTGGGCTCACGGTGTAGTCGTCCCCCACCAGGCTGACGAGCAGGTGGTTCAGATAGGGGATCAACCCGAAGTGCGCAGGTCCCTGGGGGCTCATCTCGACGAGGACACCTCCGACGAGCTCCACCTTCGTCCCCTCGAAGACGCCGAGCTCGATCAGCTGGTGGTACTCGTCGACGCGCAACGGCCGGAACTCCTCCGGCAGGGTCGGGCTGGGGGCGAGCACGCTGGTCACCTCCTCATCCGACACCAGATCTGCCGTCGCGCGACGCGGAATCGCGTCGCGCTGTGGAGAAGTCTAGGTCCGGATGTGACTACGGTGGGTCTGTGGGAAGGCCCGCACCGTGATCGACGTGACCGCCGAGCTGCGACGGGGTCGCGCCGCGGCCGAGGCCTGGACCTGGGAGGAGGCGCGCACCGCGTTCGCGGCCGTCGAGGCGGACGAACCGGCGGCCATGGCCGCGGAGGACCTGCAGCGGTACGCGGAGAGCGCCTGGCTGACCGGCCACGACGACGTCGCCGAGCACGCCTGGGTCCGCGCGCACACCGCGTTCCTGGCCGACGGCGAGCCCCTGCGCGCGGCGCGGTGCGCCTTCTGGCTCGGCCTGGCGCTGGTCATGGGCCGTGGCGACGTGGAGCGCGGCGGCGGGTGGTTCGCCCGCGCCACCCGGCTGATCTCCACCACGGCATCCCCCGACCGCGCCGAGGTCGGCATCGCCCGGCTCATCGCCGCCCTCACCGCGCTGGACGGCGACGACGCGGAGATGGCCCGGGAGCGGTTCGCCGACGCCGCGCGCATCGGGGCCCAGCACGGGGACGCCGACCTGGTGGCGCTCGGCCGGCTGGGAGAGGGGCAGGCCCGCATCCGCCTGGGGGAGACCGCGGCGGGGATCGCGCTACTCGACGAGGTCATGGTGGCCGTCGACGCCCGCGAGGTCGCCCCGCTGCCGGCGGGGATCGTGTACTGCGGGGTGATCCTCGCCTGCAAGCAGGTGGCCGACGTCCGTCGCGCCCAGCGGTGGACCGATGCGCTCACCCGGTGGTGCGAGGCGCAGCCGGGGCTGGTCGCCTTCCGCGGCACCTGCCTGGTCCACCGGGCCGAGCTCGCCCAGCTCCGCGGCGACTGGACCCAGGCGGTCGAGGATGCCGACCACGCCTGCGACCGGCTGTCCGACCCCCCGGACCCGGCGGCCGGGATGGCGTTCTACCAACGGGCCGAGCTGCACCGGCTCCGCGGCGAGCACGCCGACGCCGAGGCCGCCTACCAGCACGCGACCGCGAGGGGCCACGACCCCCACCCCGGCCTCGCGCTGCTCTGGCTGGCCCAGGGCCGCGTCCGCACGGCCGTCGCCACGATGCGCCGCGTGATCGACGACCGGACCGCCGTGTACCCCCCGGTGACGACGGAGGTCCACCACACCCGCCCGCGGGCCGAGGCGCTGGCCGCCGCGGTGGAGGTGGTGCTCGCCGCGGACGAGCGCGACGCCGCCGCCGACGCCTGCGCCCAGCTCGAGGCGCTCGCCGACGCCCAGGCCACGCCGGTGGTCGTCGCCCTGGCCACCGCGGCCCGCGGCGCCCTGCTGCTCGCGGAGGGCCGTCCGGGGCCGGCGCTCGACGCGCTCGTCGAGGCCCGGTCGTGCTGGCTGGCCCTCGATGCACCTCACGAGACGGCCCGCGTCCGGGTGCTGGTGGCCCGAGCCCTGGACCAGCTCGGCGACGCGGACACCGCGGCGATCGAGCGACAGGCGGCCCGGGAGGTCTTCGCAGCCCTCGGCGCCACCCCGGACCTGGACCACCTCGACGGCGTGCACGCCGGCGGCCCGGACCAGTCCACGGCGCTGACCCCACGCGAGGTGGAGGTGATCCGACTGGTCGCCGCGGGGCTCACCAACCGCGAGATCGCCGGCCGGCTGGTCGTCAGCGACAAGACCGTCGCCCGTCACCTCCACAACGTCTTCACCAAGCTCGACCTGCCCAACCGGGCCGCGGCCACCGCGTACGCCTACGAGCACGGCCTGGTGTGACGGCCCCGCTGTGACGGCCCCGCCCGGGCGCGATCGGGGCCTATCTCGCCGTGGGACGAGGGAGGCCCCGATCGTGCACGCACCGCGCGGCGGTCGGGGCGATCGACGCCTCGGCGGGGCCTCGTCGCCGTGCACCAGATGGTGTAGGCCGCCGACCGCGAGGTTGCGCCGTTCGCCCGACGCGGCCCACCCCTCCCCCTCCATAGCGTCATCGGTGTCCGCTCCGACCGCAGGAGGATCCCGATGACCCGTCACGCCGTCGTCCTCGGAGCCGGCATCGCCGGCCTCGCCGCCGCCACCACGCTCGCCGCTCGCCACGACCGGGTCACGGTCGTGGACCGCGACACCGCCCCCACCGGTCCGACCGCGAGGGACGGGGTGCCGCAGGGCCGTCACATCCACCTCCTGGTGCCCGGCGGGCTGCAACGGCTGGAATCGCTCCTCCCGGACATCGCCGACGACCTGGCCGCCGCCGGCGCCGGCATCATCCCCGCCCCCGAGTGGCGCTTCCACATGGGCGGCGGCCGCGTCGCCGCCCGCGACCCCTCCCTGCGGATCACCGGTGCCACCCGCCCGCTGCTCGAGCAGGTCGTGCGCGACCGGGTCCGGGCGCTCGAGCGTGTCGATCTGCTCCAGGGGTGGAGCGCCCGCGACCTGGTCACCACCGACGACCGCGCGACGGTGACCGGCGTTCGGCTGCAGTCCGAGGCCGATCCCGCGCAGGAGCGGCACCTCGACGCCGACCTGGTCGTCGACGCGACCGGCCGCGGGTCCGCCGCGCCGCGGTGGCTGGCCGACCTGGGCTACACGCCGCCGACCGAGGAGCGCCTGAGCGTCGGCGTGCACTACACCACCCGGTTGTTCGACCGGGATCCCGCCGACCTGGGCGGCGCCCGCAACGTCCTGGTCGACATCCCACCCGGCCAGCGCCGCGGCGGGGTCGCCCTCGCCGTGGAGGGCGACCGGTGGCTGGTCACGCTGATGGGGATGCTCGGCGAGCGCCCACCGGCCGACCTGGAGGGGTTCGCCGCCTACGCCGGCAGCCTGTGGGTCGACGACCTCCACCGGATCGTCGACGGCGCGACGCCGGTGAGCGAGCCGGCCCGCCACGCGTTCCCCGCCTTCGCGTGGAACCGCTACGACCGGCTGGACCGGATGCCCGGGTCCTTCGCGGTCCTCGGCGACGCGGTCTGCTCCTTCGACCCGCGCTTCGGCCAGGGGATGGCGGTCGGGATCGCGGAGGCGATCGCGTTGGGGGAGGTGCTCGACGCGCACGGCCCGGCCACCGTCGGCCCACGGCTGGCGGAGGCGAGCCTGCCCGTCGTCCAGGACGCGTGGGACCTCTCGAGCGGCGCGGTGCTGGCCCACCCCGAGGTGGAGGGGCCCCGGCCGCTCGCGTGGAAGGCGACCACCGCCTACCTGCAGCACGTCCTGCCCGTGGCCCACCGGGACCCCGAGGTCGCGGACGCGCTGATCCGCGTCATCGGCCTGGTCGACCGCCCGCAGGCGCTGATGCACCCGCGCACCATGTGGCGGGTCCTCAGCGGATCCCTCGGCCGGGACGCCGCCCCGTCAGCGGCGGCGTGACGGGGCACACTTGTCCACACCCACTGGTTGACCTGATCTGCGCGGCAGGTGTGCGATGGATGCGATGACCACCCTCGAGATCGCCGGCGAGCTGGGTGAGGCCGTGCGCGGCCTGACGCGGCGGGAGTACGACGCGCTGGTCGAGACGGGGGTGCTCGAGGACGAACCGGTCGAGCTGCTGCGGGGGATGGTCGTCACGATGGCCGCGAAGGGCGTGCCGCACGACATGGCGGTGCAGTGGTTGAACATGTGGCTGGCCCGGCGGCTACCCGATCACCTCCACGTGCGGGTGCAGAGCGCGTGGGCCGCGACCGACGACTCCGAACCGGAGCCGGACCTGGCCATCGTGCCAGCGCGCTGGTCACCGCCGGACGGGGTGCGCAGCCACCCGCAGGTCGCCGAGCTGGTCGTGGAGGTGGCGGGCAGCAGCCTGCGACGCGACCTGGTCGTGAAGGCACCCATCTACGCCGAGGCGTCGGTCCCGGCCTACTGGATCGTCGACCTCGGTGCGCGGCAGGTGGTCGTCCACACCGATCCCGTCGACGGTGTGTTCGCCGCGGTCAGCCGGCACCGCGCGGACGAGGTCCTGATGGCCTGCGGCATCGAGGTCCCCCTCGCCGACCTGTTCGCGTTCACCTTCGGCGAGGGCGCGTAGCCGCCGGATCGGGCGCCGGATCGGTCGCCGGGCCGAGCGCAGCCTCAGCGCAGGTCCAGGCGCATCAGCACCCGCGGGAACCCGCCGGCCACCGAACCGGTGTCGGACGCCTTGGTGAACCCGGCCGTCTCGAACAGCGACCGGGTGCCGACGAACGCCATCGTGGTGTCCACCTTCTCGCCCTCGTTGTCCGTCGGGTAGCCCTCGACGGCCGGGGCGCCGTGGGCGCGGGCGTACTCGACCGCGCAGCGGAGGAGGTGGTGGCGGATCCCCGCACCCCGGTGGCCGGGGCGGACGCGGATGCAGATCACGGACCAGACCGGCAGGTCGTCGACGTGGGGGATCAGCTTCGAGCGCGCGACTGGCAGCTCGGCGCGGGGGGCGACGGCCGCCCAGCCGACCACGTCGTCGCCGTCGTAGGCGAGCACGCCCGGGGCGACGTCGCGGGCGCAGAGGTCGCGCATGTACTCGCCCCGCGCCGGCCCGGCGAGCTCGCGGTTGGTCTTCGAATCGATCCGGTGGCTGAGGCACCAGCAGACGTTCGACGTCGGCTTCTTCGGGCCGACCATGATCGCGACGTCGTCGAAGCGCTCGAGCGTCGCCGGCTTGACCTCGATGTCCACCTGCGCACCGTAGCCCAGGGGTGTGACTGCGAGACTTCCCACCCATGGGAACGTGCGCAGAGTGCGGTGCCCCCGACCGCGACGGCCTGGGCTGCCGGGGGCAGTGGGACGAGCTGCTGGCCCTCGAGTTCTCCGACGTCCGCGCCGGCCCGGTCCACTTCCACACCGTCGTCTGCTACCAGTTGCAGCACCCGGCGGCGTTCACCCTCCCCACCGCCGCGAGGGAGGGGCTGCGCCGTGCGCTCGAGGACGTCGTCGTCCACGACGTCCCGATCAGCGAGATCTGCTCGCGGATGGGCGGGGCCTTCGACGGGGCTGCGCGGGTGCGCGGCGACGATGCCCCGCCCCCGACCCTGCGCCGCTGGTCGATGACGGTCGCCGACGTCGGCCCGCCCGACCCCGACGTCCACGCCGACCGGGTCACGGCGTGGGCGCGGGCGGTCCTGGCGGACCTGTGACCGCCGTCACCCCAGTCGACGCCGCAGCAGCTCGGCGAACGTCGGGTTCGGGCGCGCCTCGGGCAGCGCCCGACCGACCTTCTCGAGGGTCGTCGCGGCATCCTCGCCGGTGACCGCGGCGGCGACCAGGGCGGCGACGGTGGCCGAGCGGCTGCGCCCGCCCCAGCAGTGCAGGTAGACGCGCTTGCCCTCCTGGCGGAGGGTGCGGACCGCCTCGGCGGCGTCGTCCAGCACGAAGGCGAGGTTCGGGTTCACGTCCGGTCCGGGCTGGTCGACCAGCCAGAAGCGGTGGTGCTCCACGCCGGGCGGGGTCTCGGCGCGGCCGGTGCGGCACAGCGACACGACGGCATCGACCCCCTCGGACACCGCGGTGGGAAGGCCTGGGAGGTTGCCGAGCAGCAGGTCGCCGTCATGGTCGGCGGGGGCGCAGAAGACCTGCCGCTCACCGCGGGCCCGAGCGGTCTCGACCAGCGACGGCGCGCTCGGCCAGCCGAGGTGGTCGTCGGCGCCGCCCGACGCGGTCAGGATCGCCAGGCGGACGAGGTCGTGCACCCCGGCCGCACCCCACCCGTGGAGCATCCGCCGCCACCGCCACGGCACGGCCGAGCTGCCCCAACGCGCCCCGAGCAGCTGACCGGCGATGGCCGCGACCGTGTCGGTGTCCCCGCCGACCCGCACCGCCGCCTCGAGGGTGTCGGCCAGGTGGCGGCACGGCTGGTCCTCGGGGACCGGGGTGTGGTGGATCGCCGACCAGGCGGCCTGCAGGGCGGTGACGACGTAGCCGTTGCCCTGGCGGAAGTGCGCCGGCGGGGTGGCCTCGGCGGTGTCGAGCGCGTCGGCCCAGAACGCTCGCCGGCCCTCGCCCAGCAGTGACAGGCCGGCCCGCACGTCGAGGACCCCCTCGCGGACGGCCCGGTCGCGCGCGATCGACCACAGCACGCACGCCTCGGCGGCCAACGGGTCGCCATGGGTCAGCAGGCTCACGTCGGTCGCCAGCCGCGCGATGGCGCCGTCGTCGCCCAGGTGGGCCAGGGCGACGGGCGCGGTCCGCATCAGGCTGCCGTTGCCCGCCCCCCGACCGGTCGCGGCGAAGTGATCAGCCGCGGCGGCGGCGAGCTGACCCGGTCCCTCCACCGGGTCCAGTGCGGCCCGCGTGGTCGTGCCCACGTCGCGCGGGTCGGTCGCGTACCAGTCGAGGAACTGCGCGCCGATCGCCTCGACGTCGGTCGACCCGGTCGCGGTCACCCGGGCGATGCCGA
This sequence comes from Euzebya sp., assembly GCF_964222135.1. Taxonomy (NCBI): domain Bacteria; kingdom Bacillati; phylum Actinomycetota; class Nitriliruptoria; order Euzebyales; family Euzebyaceae; genus Euzebya; species Euzebya sp. The sequence goes on along the minus strand of NZ_CAXQBR010000002.1, from coordinate 35,443 downwards.
CGGCCTGTGCGGTGTCGTCGGTCCACTCGCCCGGCGCGAAGCCCATCACGCCGGTCCTCATGGTGATCGGCTCGTCGTCGGCCGGCACGGTGAACTCGAACCCCGCACCCAGCGCGTCGCCGGCGGCGAGGCCAACCAGCGCGCCGGCCGCGCGATCCCTGTCGATCCGCATGCCCCCAGAGGATGCCCGAAGGGTGTGACGCGCCACTAGGCCAGCACCGCGAACGCGCGGAGCGGCTCGACCAGCCGTCGGGCCTCGGCCAGCCGGGCCGTCGGCGGGCCGCACAGCACGTGCCAGGGCACGCCGGTCGCCGCCAGCAGCGCGGCCAGCCGCTCGTGCATCCGCTGGCGGTGCGGGCCGTCCTCGCGGGTGCCGTCCTGGACGAAGCCGAAGTCCGGGGCGGTCAGCAAGTACAGGTCCGGCCGGCGGGCGGCCGCCAGGTCGACGAGCGCATCGGGGGCAGGCCCGTCGAGGTACCGCTCGGCCCACGCGACGGTCGCGAGCGGGTCGGTGTCGGCGACCAGCACCCGGTCGGCCCGGCGGGCGAGGGCGTCCTCCAACGCCGCCTGCGCCCGACCGATGTGGACGAACTCCTCGGGGTCCCAGCGGTCGGCGTCGGGCAGGTGGCGCCGGCCCTCCCAGTACCAGCGGCCGTGCTCGGGCACCCACACCGTGCCGAGCGCCGCCGCCAGGTCCTCGGCCAGCGTGGTCGTGCCGCTGGACTCCGCCCCGACCACGACGACCCGGCGGGCCAGCCCGGCCTTGGAGGCGGGCGCGAGCCAGCGCCAGCCGGACCCCAGGTCCGCCCGCAACGCCGACCCGCAGACGCCGAACGCGGCGCGCGCCGGATCCACCGCCACGTGCCGGGCACCCATCGCGGCCGCCCAGGCGTCGCCGTAGGGCTCGGACGTGAACGCCAGGTCGGGACGGCGGCCGGCCAGCAGGTCGAGGGTCCGCTGCGCCCACGGCTCGGGCGCGTCGGGCAGGTCGTCGAGGGTGACGAGGACCTCGACCTCCGGGTGCTCGTCCCGGAGCCACCCCGCCCGGGTCGCCGCCGGGATCGTCTCGCCGGGCCGGTCGCCGAGGACCACCACCAGGTGGTCCACCCGGGCGAGCGCGGTCCGGAGCAGGTGGTCGTGGCCGACGTGGAACGGGTTGAACTTGCCGACCGTGACGCCGAGGGTCATCCCGCGGCCACCGCGACCGCGTCCGCGGGGTCGTCGGGCACCGGTCCCTCCTCCGCCGCGGCTCGGGCCTCGGCGCGGAAGCGGAGGAGCCCGCTGATCGACAGGATGAGGAACACCACGTACAGCCCGCTGGTGAGGGTCAGGCCGCGGGAGGCGTAGAGCGGCACGTAGATCACGTCGACCGCGATCCAGATCCACCACGCCTGGGTCCAGCGGCCGACCAGCCACAGGTGGGCGGTCAGGCTCCCGACCGTGGTGAGCGCGTCCCAGAACGGGGCGGCGCCGTTGAGCTCGACCAGCAGCGCCCGCAACGCGACCACGCCGACGACCACCGCCGGCACGGTGAGCGCGACGACGCGGCGCGGGACGGTGGCGACCGGTCGCTCCCCCTCCCCCGGCCCGGTCCGCGCCCACACCCACAGCGCCTGCACGCTGGTGACCAGGTAGACGACCTGGATGCCGACCTCGGCGAACAACCGCACCCGCCAGAACACGACCGCGAAGGCGGTGACGCTGACCAGGCCGACCCACCAGCCGAGGGGGTGGTTGCGGGCCAGCAGCGCGACGCTCCACGCGCCGGTGACCACGGCGAGGACCTCGGTCGCGGACCAGTCGAGGGGGAGCCACCCGGCCGCGGCGGCCGCGGTCGCGGCGGTGGAGGTGACGGTGCTGAGGAGCAGGAGGAGACCGGTTCGGCGACTTATTCTCATGTGGAGAAATATAGGCGTCGGCGCCGGCCCGGGGCAATGACAGAATCCTCACAGATGGCATCCCCCGACGCGCCGGCGACCTACGACCCCCGGGACTACCCCCCGGTCGCGGTGACGTGCGACGTGGGGGTGCTGACCGTCCTGGCCGGCCAGCTGTCGGTGCTGCTGGTCGAGCGCGGCGAGGCGCCCTTCGCCGGCGGGTGGGCGCTGCCCGGCGGGTTCGTCCGCCCCGACGAGGACCTCGGGCAGGCCGCCCGCCGCGAGCTGGCGGAGGAGGCCGGGGCGGCGCTGGCCGCGTCCGTCGAGCACCTGGAGCAGCTGGCCAGCTACGGCGCCCCCGACCGGGACCCCCGGATGCGGGTGGTGACCGTCGCCTACCTCGCGCTGGTGCCCGCACCCCCCGGACCCGTGGGAGGGGGCGACGCCGCCGCCGCCCGGTTCTGGGCGACCGAGGACCTGCCGACCCTCGCCTTCGACCACGCCACGATCGTCGCCGACGCCGTCGAGCGGGCCCGCACCGCGCTCGAGCACACCACCCTGGCGACCAGCTTCGTGCCCGACGAGTTCACCCTCGGGGAGCTCCGGCGGGTCTACGAGGCGGTGTGGGGACAGCGGCTGCACGCCCCGAACTTCCACCGCAAGGTCCAGCGCAGCGAGGGGTTCGTCGAGCCGACCGGCCAGCGCACCGCGACCGGCGGCCGACCGGCGCTGCTGTACCGGGCCGGGCCGGCGCGGACCCTCGTCCCTCCCCTGCTGCGGGCCGATCCGGAGGGGTCGAGCTGACCGGTTCGGCGGAGCAGCGGCTCCACGGCGGGCGCATGACCGCGGGGGTGGTCCGGTTCGGCGACACCGTCCGCCGGCCGACGGGGGTGTGGACGCCGGCGGTGCACCGGCTGCTCGGCCACCTCGAGGCGGTCGGCTTCGACGGCGCGCCGCGGGTGCGGGGGATCGACGAGGCAGGCCGGGAGGTGCTGACGTGGATCCCGGGTGAGGTGGCGCACCGGCCGTTCGCCCCCTCACCCGTGGGCGGGGAGGGGCTGTGGCGCATGGCCCGGTTGCTGCGCGGCTACCACGACGCGGTGGCGGGCTGGCGGCCGGAGGGGGCGCTGCGGTGGTGCGCCGCCGCCCGGACGGTGCAGCCGTGGGAGGTGGTGTGCCACGGCGACGTCGCGCCGTGGAACGTGGTGTGGCAGGGCGAGGAGCCGGTCGCGCTGATCGACTGGGACCTGGCCGAGCCGGGCCCGCGGATCCGCGACGTGGCGTGGCTGGCCTGGTACGCGGTGCCGCTCAGCCGGCGCTGGCAGGAGGCCGGGGTCGCCGCGTGCGGGGACCTGCGGGTGCGGTTGGCGGTGCTGTGCGACGGCTACGGCCGGTTCGATCCCGGGCAGGTCGTGCGGGCGCTGCAGGTGCTCCAGCGCCGCGAGCACCGGCGGACCGCCCGGTGGGGCGTGGCCGGCCGCGAGCCGTGGGCGTCGTTCCTCGGCCGCGTGCCGCTGTCGGCGTGGGACGACGAGGCGGCGTGGCTCGCGGCGCGGGCGCCGGAGCTGGGGTGAGGCGTCAGCCGGTGGGCGGGGCGGCGAGGGCGTCGATCAGGATGCGGCCGACGGCCCGGGCCAGCTCCTCCGCGGAGGGCGTGTCGGCGGTCTGGGCGTCGCCCTGCTCGGCGAGCGGGCCGTCGCGGAGCAGGGTCGCCATGCCGTGGATCCAGCTCCACATCAGGACGGCGAGCAGGTCGGCGTCGCGTCCGTCTCCCCACCCGCGCGCCTGGGCGGCGGCGATGGCGTCGACGAGGATCGCGTAGGCGTCGTCGCCGCGGGCACGCAGGTCGGGGTCGTCGCGGTGGAGGGAGGAGGGCCGCCACATGACGTCGAACAGCGCCGGGTTGTCGAGGGCGAAGCGGAGGTAGCCCATGCCGGCGGCCTGGACCTCCCGCGCCGGCGTCGGGGCGTCTGAGTCCGCGATCGCGTCGCGCATCGCGGCGGTCAGGCGGCGGAACCCCTCGGTCGCCAGGGCGGTGAGGACCCCCGCCTTGTCGCCGAAGTGGTAGGCCGGGGCGGCGTGGCTGACGCCGGCTCGACGGGCGATCGCCCGCAGGCTGACCGCGGCGCTCCCGCCCTCGGCGACCTCGGCCTCGGCGGCGGCCAGCAGGGCGGCGCGGGCGCCGTCGGAGGCAGGCGGGTCGGTCGGTGGGCGCGGCACCGGGTCATCGTCCGGATCCGGCTTGACAGTGTCAAGTCACGGCGTAGGCTTGACACTGTCAAGTGATTCGGTGTCTCGGAGGAGGGATGGGCATGTGGTGCACCTCGCAGCGACTCGAGTCGGCGGTGTCGGTCGGCGGCGGCAGGTCGACCGGCGGGACGCACGTCGACGAACGTCCAGCGGACCGGCGGAACGGGTCGTTGCCCCTCCCCCCGACGTCGCGCTCCCGACAGCGCACGGGCGCGGCGCGCGCCGACCTGCGGGTGGACGACGCCGCCCGCCGGGAGGCGTCGGAGGCGCTGGGCGTCCACATGGCCGCCGGCCGGCTGACCCTGGTGGAGTTCGAGGAGCGCCTGGACCGCGTCTTCGCGGCCGTCACGGAGTCCGAGCTGGCGGCGGTGACCGCGGACCTGCCGCGGACGGCCCCGGCGTCGTCGCGAGCCCGCCGGCGCGCGGCGGCCCGGTCGATGGTCGCCGGCTGGCTGGCGCTGTGCGCCCTGTTCCTCACGATCTGGGCGCTCACGGGTGCGGATTACTTCTGGCCGGTGTGGCCGATGATGGGCACCGGGATCGGGACCCTGCCCGGCGCGTGGGCGCTGTGGCGCGGCACGGACGATCCCCAGGCCGCGCAGGCCCGCTGACCGCCTGAGGCCACGCCCACCATCGATCTGGCGGGCCTCGTCGTCTCGTGCGGACGCCGTCGTCACGACGGTGGCGGGTCCGTGCCCTCTCCCAGGAGGCGACGAACCTCGGCGGTCACCTGGTGGACGAAGGCGTCGGCGTCCTCTGGGAGCCGTCGCAACCCGGCAGCCAGCCGGTCCAGGTCGATGTCGTCATAGCGGTGGACCAGGAGGTTGCGCATCCCGGCGAGCGCCTGCAGCCGCTCGGCAAGATCGGGATCGATGACGGCGTCGGCAGCCAGCAGGCGAAACGACTCCCGGTAGGTCGTCGGCACCTGACCCCCTGAGCGCACCACCAGGTACGTCGCCGCGGCGGCAGCCTGCTGGGCCACCTGTGTGAGGATCCACTCCCCTGCGTGTCGGGTCACGGGTTCGGCCTCGAGGCGGGCGGCCTCGACGACACCCATCGCGCGGAGGTCATCCCGCAACCGGGCGATGTGACGCACCTTCTGCTGGACCACCTCCGGGTCGAGCGCCCGCGGGGTCATCCGGCCAGCACCTCACGCTCGAGCCGGCGGAGCCAGGCCGTGTCGAGACGCTCAGACCATGCCGCCACGCACTCGTGGGCGAAGCGCCCGGGCCGGTCCTCGTACAGCGGCATCCCGCCCAGGCCGTGGGTGCGCGCCACCGGCGAGGCCTGCCGCAGGTCCATGACGTCGATCACCACGTCGCCGAGGAGCTCGCCCAGCTCTTCGGTGAGCGCGAGCACGTCGTCAGGCGAGGCGTCCGGTCGGAGGAGCACCGCGAGGTCCAGGTCGCGCGCCGGGCGGTCGCCGTCGACTGCGCTGCCGTGCGCGCCCAGGACGACCACCCCGTGGCGTTCGCAGATCGTCGCCAGGCGGCCGTCATCCGCGACGGCGACCAGCGTCGCCAGCACATCACGGTGGTCGAGCACGATCCGAGGCTATCCCCGACCCCCCGACCCGGTGCCCGCGATGGCGTCCAGGCGGAGCTGGAGGCCGTCGAGGACCCGGTCGAGGCCGTACTCGAAGTCGTCGGTCGTGGTCCGCTCCACGTCGACGTCCTCGTACGCGGTGAAGAGCGCGCGCAGCCGCGGGGCGTCCTCGGTCGCCGTCATCGCCAGGCGCTGCCACTCGGCAGCCACCGCCTCGTCGCCCTGCTCGTCGGCGTACCCGGCACCGCGCCACGCGGCCTCGCTCAGTGAGATGCCCAGCACGTAGGCCGAGACGGTGGACAGCGCGCGCTCGGCCTCCCGCAGCGCGAAGCCGGCCCCCTCGAGCACGACCAGCATGTGCTCGGTGATGCGGACGAGGTTCGGGGCGAATGAGTCCCCCACCAACAGGTCGAGGACCGACACGACCCAGGGGTGGCGCAGGACCCCGGCGCGCGTCTGGTGGGCCAGGTGCCGCACGGCGGACCGCCAGTCCGCCTCCTCCGGGTCGAGCAGCTCGACCTCGCCGTAGACCTCGTTGACCACGAGGGCGAGGAGCTCCTGCCGGTTGGCCACGTGCCAGTAGAGCGTGGTGGCGCCGACCTCCAGCCCGCTGGCGAGGTTGCGCATGCTGAGCCCTTCGATGCCGTCGCGGTCGAGGAGCTCCATGGCCGCGACCACGATCTGGTCGCGGGTCAGCGTCGAACGGGTCTCCGGTGCCGGCTTGGCCCACACCGAGACGTACGTCGTGTCGCTGTCGGCCATGGCACCTCGGTCTGGACGCGGGCACGGCCACCGTGCACGGGGTCGACGTCGCGGCCGACCCGGCCCGCGCGCGGGAGTCCTTCAGCCTCACCGGCCAGTCCGCCGCGGTCGACGAGATCCTCACCGGGCGCGAGAACCTGGTCCTGATCGCCAAGCTGCGCCACGTCGCGGACCCCGGCGGGGTCGCCGACGACCTGCTGGCGCGCTTCTCGCTGACCGACGCCGGCGGGCGGAAGGTCGGCGAGTACTCCGGAGGGATGCGCCGCCGCCTGGACCTCGCGATGAGCCTGATCGGCGACCCCCCGGTCATCTACCTCGACGAGCCGACGACGGGGCTGGACCCGCAGGCGCGCATCGAGGTGTGGCGGGCGGTGCGGCAGCTCGCGGACGCCGGCACCACGGTGCTGCTCACGACCCAGCACCTCGAGGAGGCCGAGCACCTCGCGGACCGCATCGCGATCCTGCACGAGGGGCGGATCATCGTGAGCGGGAGCCTCGAGGAGCTCAAGCGCCTCCTGCCCGCGGCGACGGTCGAGTACGTGGAGAAGCAGCCGACGCTCGAGGACGTCTTCCTGTCCCTGATCGGTGGCACGACCTCGGAGGGAGACCAGTCATGAGCACCCAGTTCCTGAGCGACACCACCACCCTGCTGGGGCGGTCCCTGCGCCACATCACCCGCAGCGTCGACACGATCATCACGACCACGATCATGCCGATCGCGTTCCTGCTGCTGTTCGTCTACGTGTTCGGCGGGGCGATCGAGACGGGGACGGGGTCCTACGTCGACTACCTGCTGCCGGGCATCCTGATCATCACGATCGCCTCGGGCATCTCCTACACCGCCTACCGGCTGTTCCAGGATCTGCAGGGCGGCATCTTCGAGCGGTTCCAGTCCATGCCGATCGCCCGCTCCTCGGTGCTGTGGGCGCACGTGCTGACCTCGCTGGTCGCCAACGCGGCGTCACTGGTCGTCGTCGTGCTCGTCGCCCTCCTCATGGGCTTCCGGTCCGGTGCCGGCGTGCTGGCGTGGCTGGCCGTCGTCGGGATCCTGGGGTTGTTCACCCTGGCGCTGACCTGGATCGCGATCATCCCCGGCCTGTCCGCCACGACCGTCGACGGCGCGAGCGCGTTCTCCTACCCGCTGGTGTTCCTCCCGTTCATCAGCTCGGCGTTCGTGCCGACCGACACGATGCCGGGCCCGGTCCGCGCGTTCGCCGAGAACCAGCCGGTCACCTCGATCGTCAACGCGATCCGGGACCTGTTCGCCTCCCAGCCGGTCGACGCCGACATCTGGATCGCGCTGGCCTGGTGCGTCGGCATCCTCGTCGTCGCCTACGCCGGCGCCATGGCCACCTACCGCCGGAAGGTCGCGTAGCTCCGGGCTAGTTCGGACTGCGCACGGTCGGGTTGTGATCGATCGCAGCGGCCACGTCGTCCGTCCTCACCAACGGCCTGCCGTTCGGACGCCGGACGGACGGAACAAGGCCCGAGAGGACCAGATCGAGCACCAGGTCGACGTCGACGTCCAAGCGCTCAGCAGCCTCCAGGATCATCGTGCGGCCCGACGGACCGGGTGGCCACGCAGGACCCGGCGACCCAGCCGCATCAGGCCGGGGTCGTCGGCGGCCTCGAGGTCGACGGGCCCGTCGGTGAGGAGGGAGGTGCGTCCGGTCCGGACCAGCTTCCCCCGGTCGAGTCCGAGCCCCCTCCCGCGGATCTCGACGAACCAGCGCATGTCGCGGACCCGGACGCCGTGGCCCAGGTTGAGCGGGTTCCAGTCCGCCGTCGAGATCCGGCTCGGGCCCAGGTCGGGGACCGCGAGGGCGACCCAGACATCGGGGAGGTCCCTCGCCCGACGCCTGAGCTCGTGTGCGAACCACTCGGTGGCACAGCACGGCTCGGCCTCGCTCGCGTGCACCGCCTGGGCGGTCTGCAGCAGTCCGCGGGCGACGGGGGGTTGCAGGTCGTCGCGCATCCCGTCGCGCAGCGCGGTGACGGCGGTCACGAGCCAGTCCTCGACCCTGCCGGCGCGGTGTTGGTGCAGCAGGGCGGGGGTCGCCGCCGCCTCGTGGGTGCCCCTGCCGGCGAACCCGCCGGCGTCGTCGAGGCCGTCGATGAAGTCGCTGATGTCGTGGTCGTCCACGGTGGATCCTCCTGGAGTCGGTCTGCGGTGCGACCACCCTCAGGAGGGGGTGTGACGATCGGCGGCGGGTTGTCCCCAGCCTCAGCGTGGAGGCTGGTCCAGGCGGGCGACCCGGCGCGACCCGGCGGTCTGGCGGTAGGAGTCCTCGAGCAACTCGGCGAGCTCGACGTCGTCCGTCCGCTCATCGAGGTCCACCCCGACCCAACCGGAGGGGCCGAGGTAGGCGGGCACGAACGCGCGGGGGTCCTGGACGAGCGCCTCGCGGTCCGCGCCGTCGGGTTGGACGATGATGCTGTGCGGGTGCTGGACCCACTCACCGTCCACCTTCAGCGATCCGCCGTAGTAGGCGAACACCTTGGTGGTGAAGAACGCCGGCCGGCCGTGGGAGACCTTCTCTGCCGCGTCCGGCAGGGCCAGCGCGATCGCCCGGACGCGCGCGAGGACCGGGTCGTCGTCGTCGAACATCCGCGGGTGGGCCATCGCCGCCGATCCTCGCAGGCCGGTCGGACGTGCGTCAGACCCCGGTGCCGCGCAGGACCGCCGGCACGGTCCGGCACAGGATCCGGACGTCCGAGGCGAGCGACCAGGTGTCGATGTAGGCGAGGTCGAGCTCGACCCACGCCTCGAAGTCGCCGTCCTGGCGGGCCGAGACCTGCCACAGGCCGGTCACGCCCGGCTTGACCGACAGGCGCCGGCGGTGGCGGAGGTCGTACATCGACACCTCGTGGGGCATCGCGGGCCGCGGACCGACGAGGGACATCTCGCCCTTCAGGACGTTGAGGAGCTGGGGCAGCTCGTCGATGCTCAGCCGCCGCAGCCACCGCCCGATCGGGGTGACCCGCGGGTCGTTGGTGGCCTTGAACGCCACGCCGTCGCGCTCGTTGAGGTGGGCGACCTCGGCCAGTCGGGCCTCGGCGTCGACGACCATGGTGCGGAACTTGAGCAGCCGGAAGGGACGCCCGTGCAGGCCGACCCTCGTCTGGGCGAACAGGATCGGGCCGCCGTCGCCGACCTTGACCGCCACGGCGGCAGCGGCGAGGACGGGCAGGCAGCAGACGACGGTGATCGCGGCGATCACGACGTCGATGACGCGCTTCACCCCGACCTGGATGACGTCGTCGGGGGTGGTGGTCAGGCTCAGCAGCGGGGCGCCGACGACGTCGTCGACCCGGGTGCCACAGCCCAGGTCCTCGGCCACCCACAGCGGCATGCGGATGGTCTTGCCCTGCTCGCGGGCGACGGCCACGCAGTCGCGGACCAGGTTCCACTCGGTGAACGGCAGGCAGACGACGACGTCGTCGACGATCTCGGTGGCCAGGATGTCCGCGAGGTCCGCCAGGTCGCCGAGCCGCCGCTCGTCCGTGGCGCCGGGGATGTCACGGCCCACGTAGCCGATCAGGGTCATGCCCAGGTCCGGGCTGTCGTGCACGACCGACACGAAGCGGGCGCCCTCGACGTCCCCGCCGACCAGCAGGACCCGGCGGCGCCAGCGGGGGTCGGCCTGGCGGCGGCGGAGCACGATCCCGGTGACGGCGCGGCTGGCGGTGACCCATGCGCCGGTCGCGGCGAGGGCGCCGAGCAGGAGCGGGCGCGAGACGTCGCCCACGTCGAGGACGACGATCACCGTCGCGCCGATCAGCACCAGGGAACCGGCCCCGGCCGCGCCCGCGGTGACGGCGGAGGCGAGCGTCCAGCTGCCGACCATCCGGTAGAGGCCGAGGCGGCGCCACACCACCGGCGTGACGAGGAGGACGATGACGGCGGCGGCGAGGTGGACGCTGCCTGACGTGTCCCGCTCCGGGGCGTGCCGCAGGGCGACCACGCCGAGGAGGCCGATCAGAGCGAGGACGTCGGCGGCGGTCAGGGCCGCGACGAAGCCGAGGAGGTGGTCCTGCACCAGCCGGGTGTCGTGCGGCCGTCGGGGCGGCGGGCGGAACCCCGGACCGCCCTCGGCCGGGCGGTGGTTGAGCGTGGGCTGCACCGTCGTCGACATCCTCGTTCCCTCTGCCTCGCGTCCCCGCCCCTCGGTGGAGGGTTACGGCATCTCGCGACGGGATCCTTAGGGCGGGCTGGGGGCGCACGCGCCGTGTGCGCCATCCCGCCCGACGGAGGCCCTCGGGTGGGAGGATGTCACGATGCGGCCACGCCACGTCTGCGGGACCGGCGCGATGTGCGTCGGCGCAGCGAACGTCACGGGGAGGCCGCTCCGGTGAGGGCGGGATCGCGGGACCGCACCGCGGTGGCCGCCGTGTCGGTGCTGGCGGCGTCGAACGTGATGACCAACCGGGTGCTGCCGCCGGTGGCCTACGTCCCGTGGAACCTGGGGCTGGCCGCCACGCTCGTCGCGCTCGCGCGTCGCGCCGGGTGCGACGACGCGGCGCTGGGGCTGGACCGCCGCGACCTGCGGCGGGGAGCGGTCGCGGGCGCGGCGGGGGCCGCGATGGTCGCCGCCGGGTACGGCGCCGTGCTGGCCTCGGGCGCGGGGCGGACGGCGTTCGCGGACGAGCGCGTCACCTCCTTGTCGACGTCAACCGCCTGGTGGCACGTCCTGGTGCGGATCCCGCTGGGGACGGCGCTGGCGGAGGAGGTCGCCTTCCGCGGGGTCCTGCCCGCCCTGTTGGAGGGGACGAGCCGACCGTCGTGGGCACCCGGTGCGGTGTCGTCGCTGCTGTTCGGGGTGTGGCACATCCTGCCGGCCCGGGAGCTGCGTCGGCAGAACGCCTCGGTGGAGGGGCTGGCGACGGCGCACGGCGAGCTGCCCGTCCTGGTCGCCCAGGTGGCGGCGATGACCGCGGCCGGCGGCGTCCTCCACGTCCTCCGGCGCCGGGCCGGGCACCTGGTCGCGCCGATCGGTGTGCACGTCGCCGCCAACGTGCTCGGCCTCGCGGCTGCGCGGTGGCTGGCCCGCGGGACCGATCGCGCCGGTGGGGTGATCGCTGAGAGGACCCGCCCGGGACGGCACACTCGTAGGTGATGCCGCTGCTGGTGCTGCTCCTCGTCGTCGTGATCGTCCTGGTCATCTACAGCCGTCGGCAGGACCGGGCGAACGCCCCCATCGTCGTGCCCGCGCCGAACCGCCCCGCGCCACCACGGCACCAGCGGGTGACCGACCGGGAGCTGGCACAGCGCGTGGAGTCCCTCAAGCAGGCCATCGAGGCCGAGACGATCCCGCACGAGGACGCGGTCGCCAGCCTCGTGCGGACCTGCGGGGTCGAGTGGGACGTCGCGCGGTCCCTGCTCAGCGACTGACAGCCCGTCCGGCTGTCGGGCCGGACGCCGGCGGCCGCTGGTCAGCTGCCCTCGTCCTCGACGAGGCGGGTCAGGAGCCCCTCGATCGCGTGCATGCCCACCGTCAGCTCCCCGAGCGTGCGGTCGATCCGATCGAAGCGCCGGGTGTGCTCGGCGTGCATCGCGGAGTGCTCGGCCAGGATCGCGGTGTGCTCCGCCAGGATCGCGGTGTGGTCGGCCAGGACGGCGGAGTGCTCGACCTGGGTCTGCCGGAGCGCGCTCAGCAGCTCCACGTCGTGCCGACGGGCAGTGCGGATGTCGTCGAGCCCGGACTCGAAGGCGTCCACACGCTGCTCCACATCGGTGATGCGTCCTTCGAGATCAGGCACCGGGGACTCCGCGATCGAGTGAGTTCTGATGCTAGTCGGGGACCGATGTGGTGGCGAGACCGATCGATGCTCCTGTGGACGGCCAGCCCGATTCAGCTCGTGGCCCCCGAGAGCAGGGTCGTGCAGCGCTTGCGGTCGGGGAAGGAGGACTGCGTGCCGGGCCGGGTCACGCTGTCGCTGGCGCAGCGGACGCCGAGGTCGATGCTCGCCTCCACCCCGCGGCCGAGGGCCATGCCGACGGCGAAGGCGCCGATGAAGGCGTCACCCGCGCCGGTGCTGTCGACGGCGTCGACCGAGGGAGCCGGGACGCGCACGACCGCCCCCTCCCCCACCAGCACAGCCCCGGCCGCGCCGAGGGTCACCAGCAGGCGGGGTCCGAGCGCGCGGACCGCCCCCTCCAACGCGGTGTCGTCGTTGGGGTCGACGGGGCCCACCAGACCCTCCAGCTCCACCTCGTTCGGCACCAGCCAGTCAGTGGCGGCCAGCAGCTCGGTCGACAGCGGGGCGAACGGCGCGGGGTTGAGGATCGTCACCGCTCCGCGGCGCCGGGCGGCCTCGAACGCGGCGGTGGTGGCGGGCTGGGGGACCTCGAGCTGCCCGACGACGACATCCACGTGCGCCAGCGCGGTGATCGCGGAGACCGCGGCGTCCGCCGTCAGCTCGTCGTTCGCCCCCGGCACGATCACGATGCGGTTGCTGCCGTCGGCCTCCACCCAGATCGGGGCGATCCCGCTGGTGCCCGGGACCTGCCGGACGTGTGCGGTGTCGACGCCCATCTCGACCAGGTTGTCGAGCGTCTGCTGGCCGAAGGCGTCGTCCCCGACGCAGGCGACCATCGCGACCTGCGCACCGAGCCGCGCGGCCATCACCGCCTGGTTGGCGCCCTTGCCCCCGAAGCCCTGGCTGAACCGGCGGCCGATGACGGTCTCGCCCGCCGCCGGGACGCGGTCGACGTAGGCGATCAGGTCGATCATCGTGCTGCCCACCACGGCGATGCGCGGGGTGGGCGTCGGGTCGGGCGGCATGGCTGGGGCTCCTCTACGGTCCGGGGTTCTGGATCCTCGACCACGACACAGGAGACCATGTTGACCCCGCCCCACTGGAGCTCACCCGTGCTGCGCTCCTGCCTCCCCGTGACGGAGACGGCCGAGCACGTGCAGATCTCAACCGAGGCGATCGAGTCGGTGGCCTCGTGGATGGCGTACGAGACGTTCGTGTTCCCGCGGAACCTCTCCCTGGCCCCCTACGACGTCGACCGGGACCCCGACAAGGCGATCGACCTGATGATGCTGGTCGCTTGCCTCAACTTCGCGTTCACCGACTTCGAGACGGGCGAGACGTTCATCGTGCAGCGAGACGGGGAGCAGCTGGTCGACACCGACGGGATGTCGGCCTGCCTCCACGAGGCGCTCGAGCGGGGTGAGCCGCTCCTCGACGGCGCGCACTGGACGACGATCACCGAGGGGTACCTCGACACGATCTTCGAGGGGTCGATCACCATGCCCCTCAACGCCGAGCGGGCGCAGATCCTCAACGACGTGGGTCGACGGCTCGTCGAGCGCTACGACGGGCACTTCCACACCTTCATCCGCGACTGCGAACCCGCCATGTACGCCGACGGCCAGGGGATGCTGGAGCGGCTGGTGCGCGAGTTCCCGCGGTTCGACGACGTCTCGACGTACCGCGGGCAGGAGGTGCAGCTGCACAAGCTGGCCCAGCTCGCCCTGTGGTCGCTGCGCGGCGCGGAGCTGATCGAGCTGCGCGACCTCGACCGCATGACCGCCTTCGCCGACTACATCGTCCCGGTCGCCCTGCGCGTCATGGGCATCCTCACCTACAGCCCGGAGCTGGAGGCCACGATCACCGAGCGGGGCATCGTGGCGCGCGACAGCGACGAGGAGATCGAGATCCGGGCCAGCACCCTCGTCGCCACCGCGCAGCTGACCGACGCGATCAACCGGCGACGGCCCGACGACCGGCAGGTGATCATCCCCCAGATCGACTACCGCCTGTGGAAGACGTACCACGCGACCTTCTGGCCCCACCACCTGACCCCGACCACGATGTACTGACCGGCGGCGTGTGGTTGCATCGGAGGGGTGGAGGGGTGGAACGACCCGCGCTGGTCCGACGACGCCCCGCCGGCGGAGCGGATGCTGTACGAGCGGATCGCCGAGTCGGTGGGTGACCGGGCGATCCTGCTCAACGAGGTCATGCTGAGCGTCCCCGACCGCGGGCGGCTGGCCGAGGCGGAGGCGGACCTGGTCGTCGTGGACCCCGACCACGGGGTGGTGGTCGTCGAGGTGAAGGGCGGCACGGTGTCCTACGACGCCACCCGGCGGTCGTGGCGGCGCCGGGAGGCCGGCATGGCCGAGATCCGCGACCCGGTCGCCCAGGTCAAGCGGGTCCGGTCGTTCCTCAGCCGGGCGCTGGCCGACGCGCAGCTGCCCGTCGAGACCATCCCGATCCGCTGGGCGGTCGCCACGCCGGAGTGCACCCTCGACGCCCCTGGCGACCCGGTGCTCGGCGACGACCGGCTGTGGGACGCGCGGGCGCTGGCGGACGTGCCCGGGTCGTTGCGGCGCGTGCAGGGTCCGATGGTCGACGGGGAGGAGGCGATCGGCGAGCTCCGCGCCGAGCGGATCGCCCGGGTGCTGCGGGGCCGATCGGTGGAGGGGACGCCCAGCACGGCGCTGGTGGTCGGTGCCCACGACGCGCGGGTCCGGGCGCTGACGGCGTCGCACCGCAACGTGATGCACCGGTTCACCCGGGACAAGAAGGTGCTGGTCCGCGGGGCGGCCGGGACGGGCAAGACGGTCTTGGCCTTGGAGGTCGCCGCGAAGTTCGCCGCCCAGGGCGACCGGGTCCTGTTGACCTGCTGGCACAAGCTGCTCAGCACCCACCTGCGCCGGCGGCTGGAGGAGCGGTTGCGCGCGATCCAGTCCCCGGCGGCTGACGAGGTCACCGGGGAGGTGTCGGGTCACGTCGTCGTCAACGACCTGGTCTCGCTGGTCAGCGACCCGGGCGAGATGCCCGGCCGGGAGGGGCTGACGGAGTGGTACTACCAGGTCCTCCCCGACCGGTTGGGCCAGTCCGGGGTGGCCGGCGAGTTCGATGTGATCGTGCTGGACGAGGCGCAGGACCCGAACGAGCTGTGGCTGATGGCCCTGGCCGGCCTGCTGCGCGACGGCGGGCGGTGGTACGCCTTCGCCGACCGCCAGCAGGACCTGTTCGGCACCGCCCCGACGTTGCGGGACTTCGTCGACGTCGAGCACGAGCTGCGCGAGAACTTCCGCAACTCCGTCGAGATCGCCAACTTCGCCCGGCTGTTCGGCGCGGTGGAGACCGACTGCCTGACCGGGTCGGGCCCGCCGATCCGCTTCGAGCGCGTCCCCGCCGACCGGGTGGTGGGGAGGGTGCCGGAGTTCGCCCGGAAGCTCGTGCGGGACGAGGGGTTCGCGGCCGGCGACGTCGCCTGCCTGTGGCTGTACCACAACCCCCTGCAGGGCGACCCGGCCGCGCTGATCGCCCAGGACGACGCCGGCGAGACGGTGACCACCAACGCCGCGGCGTTCAAGGGGATGGAGCGCCCCGCGGTCGTCCTCGGCCTGGACCTGCGGTCGGACAAGACCGCCGAGGAGCTCAGCCGCAACGTCTACGCGGCGGCGACGAGAGCCCGCTCGCTGCTGGTCCTGGTCGGTGACCCCGACCAGCTCCGCCGGGCCGGGTTGTACACGTTGGCAGCGCTGTTCAAGGACGCGCCGGCCGCCTGATCATGGGCTCCGCCCGCCAGTCAGTCAGTCTCGTCCTCGACCAGGCGGGTGAGGAGCCGTTCGATCGCGTGCATGCCCACCGTCAGCGTCCCGAGGGCGCTGTCGATCTGGTCGAACCGCCGGGTGTGCTCGGCGTGCATGGCGGAATGCCTGGCCAATGTGGCCGAGTGCTCCGCCAGGGTCGCGGAGTGCTCGGCGAGGATCCCGGACTGCTGTGCCAGGACGGTGGAGTGCTCGACCTGCGTCTGCCGAAGGGCGGTCAGCAGCGCCACGTCATGTCCGCGGGCAGTACTGATGTCGCCGAGGTCGGCCTCGACCACGTCCAGTCGGTGCTCCGCGTCGGTCATGCGGCCTTCGAGATCGGACATCGGGGCTCCGGGGGGCGGCTATTGGACCGATGCTACGGGCGGGCCGCTCACGTGGCGAGACCGATCGGGACGCCTGTGGACGGCCTACAGGTCCACATCCGGCCGTGCAGGACCGCTGTCGATCCACCGCGCGGGCAACGCAGCGATGGCGCGACGGAGACGCACCCCCGCGTCGAAGAACCAATCGATGAAGTCCTCGTGCCGATCGACGTCGGCAGCATCACCATCGTCGCGGTACTCAGCGATGCGGCACGCCCGACGGTTCGAGAGCGGCTCGAACGACAGCTGCCGTCCGTACTGCTCCTCGAGCAGATCGCGGTGCGCCGACAGGGCGTCGAACGTCCGCTGGTTGACCTCGCCATCCTCGGAGTCGATGTAGAGCTCGTGGCGCAGCCGTGCCCCCGCCGCGAAGCTCACCGAGATGTACGCCCCGGGTACCCCCGCGGGTTGGCTTATCCAGTTCGCGGTCTGCGGCTTCCGTGCCCTCGTCCACCCCGGGTGCTCATCGTGGACGCGTTCGAGGTAGCGGGTCCAGAACCGCAGGTAGATCTCGCCCTTGCCGCCGGACTGCTCGGCCCGCGCGGCAGCCCTGACGTGCTTCTGCCAGTCGTTCGGCTCGGCCACGACGTCGAGGAGCGGCGCAGGCGCAGAGGTGCCGATGCGCACCACCCGCAGCTCCACGCCGAAGAACCGGATGCCCTCCCCGGTCTCCTGGTTCAACCAGTCGAGCGCCTGTCGGTGCTCGTCGCGCATCCTCGTGGCGATCCACACGATCGTCGCGGCCCCGGTCCCAGCGGTGTGGGTGAGGAGCTGACCGAGGTGGCTGTGATCGGTCGCCTCCAGCTGGTTCTCGACGATCAGCACCGCATCGTGCGTCAGGTCGCGGCCGACGAGATCGAGGGCGTACGGCCCGACCGGATGCTCCGCCGCGGTGAACTCGAGCTCGATGCCGAGCGCCTCCGCCAGGTCATCGGGATGGGCGAGCAGCCACGGCGTGAAGTCCTGTGCCTCGTGCGCCCACACGGTGCGCGGCACGACCGGTTCGAGGCGGCCGAGCTCGATGTCCATCGGATCCTCTCCCGTCGATCGTGCGGGTGCTCGCTGTCGCACCCCCGTGCGATCATCTTGTCATGCGCGTGGGGGTCATCGGCTTGCGGTGGGATCGGACCGCGGAGCTCATCCGCACCCTCGTGGAGGGGGGCCACGCGGTCGTGGCGGTCCACGAGGGCGCGATGGACGAGAGTCCGATCCCCGAGCAGTCGATCGACGCGCTGGGGAGCGCCATCGACGAGATCGAGAAGGTCGCCTGGGACGTGGGCGTGCACGACGACCTCCGGTACAGGGGCTGGCAGGTCGTCGCCGACCACCTCGAGGACGTCGACGCGGTCGTCCTCGGCCGCTGGTACGGCTGGTTGGAGGAGGAGGTCGGCACCCAGGCCATCCGCTGGGCACGCGACCGCGGTGTCCAGGTCATCTTCCTCGAGTCGCCCTCGCCGATCGAGGATCAGACCGTCCGGAGGATGACGGCGGCGGCTGAGGATCTCGACGCCGTCGACCTCGTCCGGTTCCTCCGCGACCCACCGACCGATCTTCCCCTTTCGCGCCTGTCCGCCGTCGATGAACCGCTGACGTGCCTCTCGCGCGCCGGATGGCAGATCCTCGACCTGGCGGAGGTGGACCGGCTCGCCGAGTCGGCCCGCGAACACCTGGGCCTGCCACTGGCCGGGCGGTTGTGGCGCCCGACCGGCAGCTGGGTGCTGGGCGGCGCGTGGCGCGGCGTGATCGAGACCACCGAGCCGGACGGCGGCACGGTGGAGATCGCTCCGCCGGACGGCATCCCACTGGCCGTCCTGCAGTCGATCGACGCCGAGGGGCAGGTGGACGCCATCCGCCTCGTCGGCGACACCGACGCCTTCGAGGGGCCGGTCGCCCCAGCGCCCCGCCGGGTGGTGCACGCTGCTGACGGCCGGATCGTGGTCCGGAGCACCGAGGGGGACCCGCAACACGACGTGCTCGACGTCCGGCCTGGCTGGTACGTCGTCCAAGCCGAGGCCGAACCCTGCGGCGCCCAGGTGTACCGCATCCCCGACCCAGGGCGGCGGTCACCACGGCGACCGACGGCGTGCCCGATCTGCGGCGAGCTCGAGGTTCCCGTGGTGTACGGCTACCCCAGCCCGGAGTTGGTGGACATGGCCGAGAGGGGCGAGGTGCAGCTAGGCGGCTGCATCAGACCGTTGCTGCCGACCCCGCGGCGGTGCAGCCGCTGCGCGACGTGGCTGGAGCAGGGCGAGGACGGGTGGGAGGCCGCACCGTGGGACGGCCGGCAGCTGGAGGTCCTGGCGTGGGGCTCGGTCTGACCGCAGCAGCCAGCGCAGAGCGGCTGGAACCGGTTTGCCGCGTGAACCCCGTCATCGTCCGCTGGCCCTCGTCACACCAGCCGAACGCTTCTCACGCCTGCGCTCCTGCCGGTCACGGACCGCGTCGATGACGTCGTGGACGGTGTCGAGCATCCGTTCCAGCTCGACCGCGGTCGGCGGCATCTCGTAGATGTGGTGGTGGCTGGCGGCGGACAGCCGCCCCCACACCAGGGCAGCCTGACGCGCGACCTGCCGATCGAAGACGAACGGGAGGGTCAGGTGCATCGCCCGTCCACTGACCTCCTTCAGCTGGGGGAACAGGTCCCAGATCGCGTCTTCCAGCGCACTCCGACCCAACAGGGCGGCCGCCCTGCTCGCCGTCCCACCCAGTTCGCCGACGCCTCGACTGGCGAGCGTCCGCGCCTCCGCCAGCACCTCCTCCGGCGTCATGCTGGTGCTTCCTGCCGAAGCTTCTTCACGAGACCGTCCAGGTGGCGCACGAAGACGGCGTCCTCGATGACCCGCTCCCCGACGTGCGTGCCGCGCTTGCAGTCCTTCAGCACGTCGGCGTAGCCGTCGAACCAGCCCGCGAGGGTCGGGGTGACCTTCGTCGTCGCGTCGCGGTCGTCGGAGTCGAACAGCGCCAGGGCGATCAGGTCGTGGACGCGCTTGCCGTCCAGGCGGCGCTCGACCTCACTGTGTGGGATGCCCCGACCGAGCCACCGCCGGCGGATGCGGTCGACAGTGAGCGCCTCGAGCGCCCCCCGTCCCATCTGCGCCACGAGCTTCGCGCGAACGGGAGCCGGCAGTTCCTCGGTCCGTGCCACCGCACGAGCGTCGTCCAGGTACCGGTCGACGGGATCATCGACCGTGCGGAGGTCGATCTCGGACCGTGGCCGACGATGCACCTCCCAGACGGTGGCAGGGATCTGCAGCTGCCGGACCGCATCCGGCAGGCGTGTGTCGTGCGTCATGACGACGACCTGACGGGTCTTGGCGACCTCTGCCAGGACGGTGGCCAACCCCTCGACCCGCGCGGGATCCATCGCCTGCACCGGATCGTCGAGCACGACGAAGCGGAACGGGCTCTCGTCCAACGTGGCGCGTGGGAGGAAGACGGCGAGGGCGAGGGAGTGCAGCTCTCCCTGGCTCATGACGCCGAGTGCGTTGGCGCCGGTCTCGTCGACGGTGACGTCCAGCTCGAGGCTGCGCCGCTGACCCGCCCGGTACAGCGACACGTCCTCGAGGCTGACGTTCGACTCGAGCCGCAGCCGCTCCCAGTAGGACCGCACGGCCTCGCGGATGGGGGCGAACCGCTCCGCCTCGATCTCCGTCGCGCAGGCGGCCAGCCACTTCTCCGCCGTCTGCGCCTGGATGGCTCGTGCCTCGGCGAGGCGTGCTTCGCGCGCGTCCTCGACCCACCGGGTCACGGCGACGGCCAGCGGACGCCAGTCGTCCTGCCGGCGGTCGAGCTCACGCGATGCTGCAGCGCGCAGCTCACGGAGCTGCTCGTCGAGCGCATCGACGGCGTCCACGAGGTGCCTTGCCAGCGCCCCCGGATCCTCGGGCGCGTCGAGCAGCCGCTGCCACGCGGCGAGCGCCTCGACGGCGTTGACACCGACCAGGCTCGCGTCCTCCAACGTCGCCGGCAGGGATGGCATCAGACGGCGTGCCTGCTGACGGGCCACCGACATCGCGGCCTCGGCATCGCGGACCACCCGCGCCTGGTCCGCCAACCGCTCGGCTTCGGCCTCGGCGGTGGAACGCCAGTCGTCATCGAGCACGGTGCCGGAACCACAGAGGGGGCATGGCGTGGGACCGTCGTGATCGACGCAGGCGATGGCCTGGCGGAGCAGCTGCGCGATGCGGTCGGCACGGCCGGCGTCGGTGGCCGCCGCCGCGGCGTGCGCGGCTGCGGCGTCCCGCAGCTGCTCGGCGACCTGCGCGGCGTCCGAGGGGTGGGGAGCGTCGATGCCGATGAGCGCGCGGAGGCGTGAGAGGTCCGAGGTCGGTGCGGTCGTGTCCTCTTGCACTGCGGCAAGCGCAGCAGGCAGATCCCAGTCCTTGCCGTCTATGGCCGTGAGCACGTCGTCGGCTCGGTCGTCGTGGCTCGCTCGGAGCTGGGAGATCAACTCCTTCCGCGCGTCGGTGACGGCCTTGATCGGCTTCGAGTCCGCGAGTCGAGACTGGCGCAGCACCTCGACGGCGCCCCGCAGCGGATCGACGCCGAGGATGGCCGCGATGGCGTCATAGAGGTCCGCGGGCCGGCCGTCGAACATGCCGCCGAGCTCGTTGAACGATAGGAGGGGCCGGAACTGGTTGAGCGCAGCGGCCCAGCCGAGGTCCCTCAGGCGCCGACCGTCGTCCAGCTCGCTGTGGCCGGCGGTGACATCGTTCTCCCCGTCCGGCCACCGATGGATGAGGTCGCAGGGGGCGTCGCCCACCCCCACAAGTCGGGTGGTGATCGCCGCGTCGCCGTCGTGGTGGAGGTTGCGCCAGGTCTCCTGCCATGCCTTCGGTCGCCCGGCCCATCGCGACGACGTGCCGGTCAGGCACATCTCAAGTGCCTCGGCGAAGCTCGACTTGCCCGACCCGTTGCGCCCCACCACGAGCGTGAGACCCGGACCAGGCGTCAGCGGCAGTTCACGTCGCGGCCCGATCCCGCGGAAGCCCTCGACGGCGATGCCCGCGAGGAACACCCCGGCCACGTCGCCATCGTCACGCTGGTCGGGTTCCGAATCATCCGGCCACGTCGCGTCGGCTGAGCGATCCAACGGCGTGCCGGTGCATGCCGCGGTGACCAGCTGCACGGTCGCCTCGTCGAGCCCCGCGTCGGCCAGCCGCTGCCGGACGGCGGCAGCGAGTTGCGGTTCCATGGAGTTCCCCTCCGCCAGGCCACGGTCTCCCGCCGGGCCGGCCCTGTCGATCAGTCCACCTCAGGATGCCCCATGGCTGCGACATGGATGGCGAAGCAACGGAGCCAGGGTTGGGTCCTGCGCTCCGCGATCAACCGATCGGCCACGGCTTGACCACCTGCAGCGTCGGCCAGCTGAACGCCCACCGGCCGACACCCTGCACGCGCACCGCGGTGTGCTCGGGTTCCAGACGGACGGTGGCGCCCGCGCCGGCCCACGCACAACCCAAGACGACGCGTGGGCCGTGAGTGCGCGCGGCATCTCCGGCTCCACGCACCAGGTCGTCGTCGGGGCAGATGCACGCCACCAACGACGCGTCGTCCGCCTCCGCAGGAAGCGCAGACCCCGTCGGGGACACCAGGACCACTGGTGCCTCGGCGAGGGCCCCGAGCCGCGCTGAGAGCCTCGGCCAGTCCCCGGCGCGGAGGTCTCCGCGTCGCAGGACGTCGAGGCGGATGCCGCCGTGCGCGATCAACACCAGCATGACGAGCTCGTGGAGATCCTCATGCGCGACGATCACAACCGGGTCGCGACGGTCAGCCACCGCATCGATGTAGGACGAGATCCACCCGAGCTGCACCCCCACCGGTCCTGCCAACGATGTCGTCGTGCCCCGCGGTGCTGCCCACGTCCACTCACCGGGTTCGAGGGCAGTCCCCATCCACCCGGGGGTCCGTGGGACCGCCACGGGCGGGCGATCCATGAGCACCTCATGTCGATGCTCGATGGCGTCGAACGCCGCCAGCAGCTGATGCGTGAAGGGGATGGGTGGCATCGCGATCATCATCTCGCTGTGGTGTGACGTCGCCAGCACGTGCTGAAGGCCTCCACTACCCTGCGCGGCTGAGAGCGGTCACCGACCTGGGAGGGAGCATGTCCGACGGCGACGCACCACAGATCTGGATCACCGGCGACCCGATCGACCCGAGGGCCGCCGTCGAGTTCCTCGTCGAGCGCTACCCGCGGGACACCGTCCGCTACTACGACTACGCCGACATGGAGGTCGGCGAGGACCGCCGCTCTCCGGTGGATGACGTCACGCTCACCGACCTCGGCCGACTGACGTGCATCGGTGCGGGACTCACATACGAACGCAGCCACGTCCTGCTGCGCGAGGCCGCGGACGCCCCGTGGCCCGAACTCGATGTGGCCCCGCTGACCGCGCACGCAGGGGGCGAACAGTTCGTGCATGCCGAAGGCGTGGCTGCCATGTGGGTGCTCTTCGACTACTGGACCAGCCTGGGCGGCCTCGCCTTCGGGACGGTCGGGAAGCTCCTCCACATCAAGTGGCCGGATTTCGTCCCCATCACGGACAGCGAGTTCCTCGGCGTCTACCAGGAGCGGGCGGTCAAACACCACAACGCCAGCATGGGCATCAAGGAGTCCGTGGGAGACCAACGTGCGCCGACGAAGACGGCGAACGTCCGCGCCTACTGGATGGCCTTCCGTGAGGACCTCGTCGCCTCCTCGGACGGACTGGCACATATGAAGGAACTGCTCAGGGACCTTCCCGCGGACTCTGAGCAGACCGTCACCCACGTGCAACGCTTGAGCGGACTCACAGACCTGCGCCTGCTCGATGCTCTCGTGTGGGGACGGTCCAGGGGCCGCGTCTGAAGCTCACGTCGTGCGAACGGCATCCCGGAACGCTGACGGGGCCATAGGAGAGGAACTCGAGTGCCCGCCATCCCGACTCCAGACACGCCGTACTCCGCCTTCAACCGCGAAGAGCGGAACGCGGTCGCGACCCTCTACGCGTTGCTGTTCCACCGCGACAACCTGGCGGAGTTCGGGGACCTGTTCGGCACCGGGGGGCTCACGTTCGACGACGTGGACACGGAGGTGTTCGTCGAGTTCGCCTACCTGCGTGATCTCTGGCATCAGCACCCGGAGCTCGAGACCCGCCGGCGGATCATCCTCGCCGCAGTCCAGCCCGACGACGCGGCCGAGCTCGAGACCTGCGATCCGCGCACGTTCAACAGGCGGTTCGGCGTCGCGGGACCCATCTCCTCGGACCACATCCAGTCTCCGCAGCGCTGGGGAGTGACGCAGCTCCACGAGACGCTGCGCCTGGATACGGGCGAACCCCTGTCGAACAGCGAGCTCTTGGACGCCTGCCGCTTCAAGTGGTCGTTCAACATCAAGCCGGATCTCGTCGTCCTCTACGGCCGCAACCGCGCGCTGTGCGTCGAGGCGAAGCTCGAGTCCGGCATCAGCAGCTACCCGACCACTGCGGCAGAGAAGTCGATCTTCGATGAGCGCGGACTCGATCGTGTGTCGCAACTCGATGTGCAACGTCACATGTTCGACCGGTTGCTCGAACGGCGGACGACGTACGGACTGCTGTCGCGGACGGGCACGGCTCCGCACCCCGCACTGACCGGCGTGAGCTGGGCGCGACTGCTGACGGCGCTCGACGCCTCTGGCATGCCCCCCTTCATCCAGCGGTGGGTGACGCAGATGATCCAGCCCTGAGGCGCCTGTTCCTCGGTGCCTCGCCAGTCCACAGACGGAGTCCAACGGAAGTGGGTGACAGCGCCTGTGAGTGGGGTCGAGACGCCTATCCAAAGGCCTCAGGCGGACACTCCGTAGCTGTCCTCCCGCGGACGATCCACGGCGGCCCGGCCACGAGTCGCTACTACTCGAACCCCGGGCGCACCGAATCCCTGCACTTGCGTCAAGCTAGCTCGTCCTCTTCTTCCGACACGTGTTGGCTGTGGTCTCGCCAGGCGCTGACGAGCCAGGTGGGCAGTTGATCCGCACGGGGGGCGACTACCCGGGCTCTGGCGTAGCTCATGTAAGGCTCCAGCAGCGTGCGGGCAACGAGATAGCCAGGCTGGACCTGCACAGGGGCCACGAGGTCAGGTGCCGCTGTGATGTCCTCCCGGCTCGTGAGGTAGACCGGCACGAAGTAACTCGTCGTTCCCCAGTAGAGTTGCGGTATGTATAGCCTGCGATGAATCGACCATTGAATAGCTCCTGCGACCGCGCACATTTGCGCAACGGGGGGTGTGTGTTCTAGGAATGCAACTCGGGATTTGTTATCATCAAGAATGTGCTCGTGTGCGATGACAATCTCAGAGTTCAGTGCAATATCAGGCCAATCGGGAAGGTTGGCCGGCTGAGGCAATTCATCCGCCATCGGACGATCAGTCGCAATACGCATGAACCACGGGGCGGCATCCGGTCGTTCGTTCCGTTCGAAGATGATGTATAACGGGGTGCCGTACCTTGTTTGCAGCGTACCCGCAGTCAAGGTGAGTTGGTTGTTAAACCAGGTGTACCGGCCCTGTTGAAGAGATAGTGGCACCTGAACGGCGAGATACTTCACTAGAACGAAGTTGTTCTCGCCCCAGTCTTCATCCAAGGCGAGAGAGGCAAGCCTGTCTCGCACTTCGTCCGGGACAAATGAGAACTGCTTCAGGCCTTGCACGGCACCTGGCCGGTAACCCTCGAAAGGGCGCAGCAAGTCCTCAGCCTTTGGTTCGGCACTCATCAATGACCTCCCGATGGTCCTCCGCTCGGCACTTATCGTAGCCAAGAACCCTCGCCCTCGTTGTTGCCACCGGCGTTGAGCTGAGGGTGGCAACCGCGTTCAGGAGCCAGTAGGCCTACGTCCCGCACCCGCCCAGACCTCAGCAGAAACCGTCTGCCACCAGCCCGTTCGTTGTGGCGCCGGGCCGTTGAGCACCGCGAAGCCCGCCGAAGTGTTCGGACTCCGACTGCGACACGTGGGCGCCCGACAACGCCGGGGGGCGCGGCAAGAGCTCTTAAGGCGCGGGATCGTCCCACTTCGTCCCGTCTGTCCTTCCGTGCTGCACTGCGAGTGGTTCATCCGCCGACGCCGATGCAACACCGTCCGCCTCGGTAGGTGTGCAACACTGTCGCGCCGAGGGGGCCAGAACAGACATGGCAGAGGCTTTGATCGTCCACCGAGCGCCACGCGCGGACGCGCTCGTGGACGCGCGGGGCATCCCCGCCTGGGGCCCGGAGTCCTATCCCGGTCGCCCGGTCCGCGCGACGACCAACGACTACCGCCTCGGCATCTTCAACGGCGACCTCGGCATCGTCATCCGCGACGGCAGTCGCCTGCGCATCGCATTCGACACCTCGACCGGCCTTCAGCCGCTCGACCCTCGCCGCCTCCACGGCCTCCAAACCGTCCACGCCATGACGATCTACCAGAGCCACGGCTCCCAGTTCGACGACGTGGTCATCGCCCTGCCACCCGATGGCCGCCGCACCACCCGACAGCTGTTGTACACCGCCATCACTCGGTCAAGCCGACGCGTCACGGTCATTAGCTCAGATCAGCTCTCACCCACGGTGCAGCGGCGAATCGAACGAACGTCTGCCCTTCAGCCAGGCTGCTGGGGCCGTCAACAGGAAGACGGAGGAGGCACCCTTGCGTGAGCTCTACGCGGCCGCGCTCTACGCCCGCGAATCGACCAATCATCGAGCACGGCCCTTCATTGATGAGTGGATGGACAAGCACCGCGATGGCAGCGCGCTCATCCATATCGACGATGCATCCGATGGCAGTCGCGTCTGCCGCCTGGAGCAGACCCTCAACGGTGTCCAGTGGCGGACCGAGATCCTCCACGGGGCGCCCGACGAGCGGGCACACGTCACGATCCGGATCGGTATCCGCGCTGCCGCCACAGGCTCGATCGCGCCGCTGGAGTACGAGTTCAAGTCACCCGCACTCGTCCGGACGCTGCTCCGAGAGCTGGACGTCTACGACGGTGAGCACGAGTGCCACGCCGACCCCGTCCCCGAGGTGGGCCCGTCACAGGTCGGGGACCTGGTGACGCTGATGCAGAGCGACAGCCGTCGGCTGCCCGTCATCGTGGTCAGCCGGACGTCCCGAGGCAGCGACCTGCTGCTCGATCCGGTGGAACTGTCCAGACAGCTGGCGGGCATGGCCCACGTGCGCGTCATGTCGACACCGCAGAGCTCGTGGACGCTTACGGACGTCGTTGGTGCGCAGCTCTCGGTCTACGACGGAGCGCTGCGGGTGTACTTCCCCAGCTTCACCCCCGACGACGACCCGTACCGGCACCGCCTGACCTTCCCGGACCGCATCAGCGACCGAACCGTCGGCCAGCTCCGCTCGTGGATGGGCACCCTGGCCGCTGCCGCCGTCACCGAACACCCTGCCCGCGCACAGCTCCGCGAGGATCGACGCGTCGCCGCACGTGCGGCAATTGAAGGCTCCGACGTCAACGACCTCCGAGAGCTTCTCCAGCTCTACGAGGCAGACAACGAGGACCTCACAGCCCACCTGCGGGACGAACGTCAACGAGCGGTCGACCTTGAAACCGATCTGTCACGCACCAGAGCCAAAGCGGAGGCGTTGGAGGAGCAGTTCAAGGCGGTGAAGCACCGGGGCCGGCCTGTCGGTCCAGTCGACGCGGCCGAGCCAGCAACGGTCGCGGACGCGGTCGACCGCATCGAGGAGCTGGCCGAGACGACGTGGTACGCCGGCAAGGTCGAGCTGACCGACGGTGCGATCATGTCTGCCCGCGGCTTCGCCAGCTACAAGAAGCCCGGTGAGCTACTCCGCGCTACGCAGGCGGTGATGGAGGCTGGCGCGCTGGTGCACCACGACCACCTCGGCGAGCCACCCGCGGACTTCTTCGCCCGCCGAGGGTTCGGCTACGGGGCCCAGCCGTCCCCACACCTCAAGGTCGACGAGGCCACTAGTCCCGATCAGTGCCTGCGCATCTACTGGGACGTCGACGACGACACGCGGACGTGGACGATCACGAGCATCGGCCCCCACGCATGACGCGATGGACCACCGTGCTGGAACCGCTGCGGGTCCACGTCGAACGGGGACGTCCCGCGGTCTTCCCTCAGCACGACCCGGCGACCCCCGTCTTGCTGGACGCCCTGGAACACTCGGTCACCCTGACCTCCATCGGCCAGTTCGTGGCCCAGGTCGCGCACGAACCGCACGACGTCCTCGAACACGTGCGAGCCATCAACGAGCCGACGGTCCTCACCGACTTCGACGTGCTCTTCCACCCCATGCTGGCCACCGATGTTCCGGCGCTATTGAAGCAGCATTCCCGGCGCGCGCCGTTGGTCGCGGCATGGCCCGGCACGGTCCGTGCCAACCGCTTGACCTACAGCGCAGCAGGGCGTGCCGACTACGTCGATGCGCCAGCGACAGGATTTGTCATCCTCCATCCACGCGCCACCACGTTCCCCGACGAAGTTCCGTACCGCATGGAGATCGCCTGACATGAAATACCGCGACGTCATCGACATCCCGCCCCCGCTCGAGCAGGTGAAGCAGGTCCGCGACTCCGCCAGCGAGGACAAGGCTCGCCGTGACGTCGAGACCTACGTCATCTCCGACCGCATGGCCGATCAACTGACCACGCTGGTCCTCCCCCACCTGCGGTTCGACCAACCCAGCGACAACCGCGGCCTCTTCATCGTCGGCACCTACGGGACCGGCAAGACCCACCTCATGGCGGTCATCGCGGGCATCGCGGAGTTCCCGGACCTACTCGACGTTGTGACCAAAGAGACCGTCCGCACGGCGCTGGAGCCCCTGCGTGGAACCTTCCAGGTCATCCGCTTCGACATCGGGGCCTCAGGCATGTCGCTGCGCGACATCGTCTGCCAAGAGCTCACCAAAGGCCTCGCCGCGATGGGTGTGGACTACCAGTTCCCGCCTTTCGACCAGGTCAGCGGTACCAAGGATCACCTGGTCGAGATGATGGCCGCCTTCGAGGCCGTCTACCCTGACAAGGGTCTGCTGTTCGCGCTGGACGAGCTGCTCGACTACCTGCGCGGCCGCAAGGACGCCGAGCTGTTCCAGGACCTTGCCTTCCTCCGAGAGGTCGGGGAGTCCTCCAAGAACTCGCGGTTCCGTACCCTCATCGGCCTGCAGGAATCGCTGTTCGACAACCCACGCTTCCAGGGCGCCGCCAGCGCGGTGCAACGGGTCAAGGCCCGGTTCGAGCAGCTGCGGATCAGCAAGGAGGACGTGTCGTTCGTCGTCAAGCACCGCCTCCTGCCCAAGTCGCCGACGCAACGCGACCGCATCCGCGACCACCTCACCACGTTCACGCCGTTGTACGACGGGATGGCCGAGCGCCTAGAGGACTTCGTCGATCTGTTCCCCGTCCACCCATCCTACCTCGGCACGTTCGAGCAGCTCCGCTTGGTCGAGAAGCGAGAGATCCTCCGCACCATCCAGGACGAGATCCTACGGCTGGCCGACCAGCAGGTGCCGGACGACCAGCCCGGCCTCGTATGCCTGGACAGCTACCGCCAGCGCATGGACGACGACCCAGGAGCGCGGATGGTGCCCGAGGTGGCCGAGGTGCTCGACAAGAGCGAGGACGTCCGCACCAAGGTGCAGTCCGCGTTGCCCGAGAAGGAGTTCATCCCGACAGCGACCCGCCTGCTCGACGCCTTGGCAGTCCACCGGATGACCACTGAGGACACACGCAGCAAGATCGGGATGACGATCGAGGAGCTGCGCGACCAGGTCCTACCCCTCCCGCCCGGATTGCCGAAGAAGGACGCGTCGTTCCTCCGCATCACGCTCGAGTCCATCCTGCAGAAGACGCTCGTCGCGGTGTCCGGCGAGTACATCAGCAAGAACCAGGACAACGGCCAGTACTACCTCGACCTCGACAAGGACGTCGACTACGACCAGCTGATCGCGCAACGCGCCGAGTCCCTAGATGACAACCGGCTGGACGAGGCCTACTACGTCGCGATGGAGGAGACGCTCGGGGTTCGAGACGACCCCTACAAGGGCGCCTACAAGACGTGGGAGTACGACCTGTCGTGGCCTGAGAAGAAGAGCGAACGCCGCGGCTACCTGTTCATGGGTGCACCCAACCAGCGCTCGACCGCGAAGCCCCCACGCGACTTCTACCTCTTCTTCATCCAGCCCTACGACCCCCCCAAGTTCTTCGACGAGGAGCAGTCCGACGAGGTGCTCCAGCGACTCGCGGCACCTGACGACACCTTCCGCTCCGTCCTGAAGCGGTACGCCGGTGCGCTGGCTCTGGCGAAGGAGTCGACCGGGGAGCGGCGGCCCATCTACGACGCGAAGGCGCAGGCTGCCCGGCAGGAACTCGTCACATGGCTGCGCACCAACATGCGCGATGCCGTCACCCTGACCTACAAGGGCGAGACCCGCACCCTCGCGGAGTGGCTGCACGAGGTCCCCGAACCGGCTACCTCGATCCGCGAGCAGCTGCGGGCTGTCTGGTCGCACATCCTGACCGACCACTTCCGGCAGCGCTACCCCGGCTACCCCACGTTCACCGTCGAGGTGACACCGGGCAACGTGATGGAGGCCGCACGAGCCGGGCTGAACCAGCTGGCCACCCCGGCCAAGTCGACCAGCACGAGCCGTGCGGTCCTTTCGGCGCTGGGGCTCTTGGACCACACCGGAACCATCAACGCCGACGGCACATACGCTGCGGCACTGCTGAAGTTCCTCGACGATGCGGCCCCCAAGGTGCTCAACCGCACCGACCTGCTCACCCAGCGCGACCCTGGGCTGTGGAGCTGGTCCCCATGGCACCTCGAGCCCGAGTGGCTCGTCGTCGTCGCCGCCGCACTGGTTCACCTCGGCCACGCGGAGCTGGCCTACCCCGGGCAGACCATCGACGCCCTGTCCCTAGGAGAGCTGGCGAAGAAGCCGCAGGACGAACTGGTCGCCTTCTCCCACATCGCACCACCAGCAGCCACCCCCACGGACGCGCTCAAGGCTGCAGCGACGCTTCTGGACGTTGCGCCCGGTGCTGTGCCCGCCACAGGGGCCACCACCGACCTCGTCACCACCTTCGGTACCCGTGCCGTCGAGCTGCAATCCAGGATCAGCGAGTTCGAAGACGTCGTGGCCGACGGCATCGAGTTCTGGGGCGACCAGCTCGTCGACCTCCGAGAGGAACGCCGGCACCGCATCCGCGGACTCAAGGCGTTCGTCGAGGACATCGTGCCGCGCAACTCCATAGGCAAGCTGAACAAGCTGAACCTGCCCCCTGCGCAGATCGAGGCTGCTACGGCCGGTAAGGACGAGATCGCCTACCTCGATCTCCTCCGCAAGTCCGCGACCAAGCTCGCCGGTGTGGCCAGCTACCTGCGCGAGGCGGTCAGCGCCTTCGGCGAGCACCACAGCCTGTCCGACGACGCCAAGGCGCTTCGCGAGGACATGCTCGCGACGTTGCAGTCGACTCCCATCGACCCTGCCGCCGTCAGCACGCTCACGTCCCGAGCCGACGAGCTCCGCCAAGACTTCGCAAAGGCTGCTGCAGCCGCCTACACGCACAACTACCTGGACGCCGCTGGAGACAAGCGCAAGGAGCAGTTGCGGACCAGTCCCGAATGGATCGTCGTCGAACGACTGGCCACCATCAAGATGCTGCCCGGTGGCGTGTTCACGACCTTGAAGCAGGAGCTCGCCGACATCCCGACGATCATGAGCCTCGACGCCTCTGCGCTGACGACGTCGGTGATCCACCAAGGTCGCCAACCCGGCACGCTCGAGGGAACGTCCGCCGACGCCAGGCTCGAGCAGCTTGAAACCCGAGTCCTGGAGCTGTACGAGGGATGGACCGCCACGCTGGCCGAGAACCTCGCCGAGCCCGACCTGCAGGAACAGATCGGCCTGCTCGACGCCGGCGTCAGGGACGCGGTCGAGCACTTCCGCGACACCGGCACGTTGCCCGACCCGGTCACCGTCGAGTTCGTCAAGGCCGTCGACCTCGTGTTCAAGCGCTTCGAGATCCGCACCGTCAGCACCGCCGACCTGAGCGCCGCTTTGTTCCCCGGCAGTTCCCCGGCCGCACCAGAGGAACTACGGGCACGCCTCGACGGGCTCCTCGAGACCCTGCTCGACGGCCACACCCCCGACCGCACCCGCATCGTCCTCGCACCGGAGACCGACGCATGACCGACCCGCTCTTCCCAACCGCCGGATCGACCGGCGACTGGGACATCGCCACCGCACGTGACGGGCTTCGCAAGGAACTGGACCACGTCCGCACTACGGAGGGGTTCCCCGTCGGCGACGATGACGCGATCGTCGACGCGAGCTTGCCGCCGTACCACGCGACCTGCCCCAACCCGTTCATGGCCGAGTGGCTCGAACGGGTCCGTACCACCGACGACGAGCGCCCCGACCCAGGTCCGTTCGCCACCGACGTCTCGGTCGGCAAGGGCAACTTCTTCTACAAGGCGCACAGCTACCCGACCAAGGTGCCGCACCCCGCGATCATGCGCTTCCTGCTGCACTACACCCGTCCCGGGGACGTGGTCCTGGACGGGTTCGCCGGTACCGGCGCCACGGGCCTCGCCGCCCAGGCATGCGGGGCGCCGGACGCCAAGACCAAGGAGACGATCGAGGGCGAGCTCGGGCCGGTGTCGTGGGGGTATCGCCGGGCGGTGCTGACAGACCTGGGCCCGTCCGCATCGATCATCGCCGCGGGCCTGAACTTGCCGATCGACGCTGCCGCCTTCGACATCGCCTCGGCGGCGCTGCTGAAGCGCTTCGACACCGAGCTCGGCTGGATGTACGAGACGACGCACAGCAACGGCAGCCCCGCCAAGATCGAGTACACGGTCTGGTCGGAGGTCTTCTCCTGCAACCAGTGCGCGTCTCCAGTTGTCTTCTACGACGTCGCGTACAACGCGAGCACCGGACGCGTCGAGGAGCCGTTCCCCTGCCCCACCTGTGGCGCCGAGCAGGACAAGAAGCGGCTCGAACGACGGTTGACCACCGTCCGTACCCCGGTCGGCGACACCACCTCTCGAATCGAGATGCGCCCCGTCCGCATCCACTACCGATATGGCGGCGCCCGGTACGACAAGGCGCCTGACGAGGCCGACCTCGCTGTCCTGGACCGCATCGCCACCACGCCGCTCGCCGGTCCGGTCCCCGACCACGAGTTCCCGTTCATGCACATGACCCACGAGCGAGCCCCGATGGACAAGAAGGGGTTCACCCGCGTCCACCACCTCTGGGGAGACCGCGCACTCCACAGTCTCGCCTGGCTCTGGACGGAAGCTAATGCCGAATCAGAACCGCTAACCAGGTTCGCGCTGAAGTTCTGGATCGAACAGGCGCTGTGGGGGCTTTCCTGGCAGAACCGCTACAAGCCGACCGACCACTCACAAGTGAATCGCCAACAGACGGGGGTGTACTACGTGCCCTCCCTCCACTCTGAGTGCTCGGTTCGCTACAACCTGGAGGGCAGCCAACCGGCGAGGGGGAAGCGGCAGACGCTGGTGAAGACCTGGCAGCAGACCCCGGCGAAGCTCGACCAGGTGATGATCTCCACCGGCTCGTCGACCTCGATCGACCTGCCGGATGACTCGATCGACTACGTGTTCGTCGACCCGCCGTTCGGCGCCAACATCTACTACGCCGACCTCGCCTACCTCATCGAAGCATGGCATGGCGTGTACACGTCAGCTGACGACGAGGCCATCGAGAACCAGAGCAAGACGGTGCCCCGTAGCCTCGGCGAGTACGGCCGGGTCATGGCCCGTTGCTTCGCGGAGTTCTACCGGGTCCTCAAGCCCGGCCGGTGGATGACCGTGGAGTTCTCGAACCACAGCAACGACGTGTGGCTCACCGTCCAACGGGCGCTCGAGCACGCGGGCTTCCTGGTCGCCGACACCCGCATCCTCGACAAGGAGCAGCTGTCCTACCGACAGGTCACTGCCGACTCCGCGGCCAAGAAGGACCTGGTCATCTCCTGCTACAAGCCCACCGTCCCCTCGCCGGACATCGCCGCCATCGGTGACGGGGACCCGCAGACGGCCTGGGCGTTCATCACGGAGCATCTCGGCAAGGTGCAGGTCGTCGAGGGTCGGCGCGGTGAAGCCGTGCCGATCCGCGAGCGAATGGCCGATCGGCTGTACGACCGCATGATCGCCTACCACGTCAGCCGCAAGATCCCGGTCCCGTTGACCACCACGGAGTTCTACGAGGGTCTCGACCAGCGGTTCCCCGTGCGCGACGGCATGTACTTCCTCGACACACAGGTCGAGACCTACGAACGTCACCGCTTGACGTTCAAGGAGCTGCTCGCCGACACCCTCTTCATCACCGACGAATCATCCGCGGTCCAATGGCTGAGGCAACACCTCAAGGCACGCAGTCGCCCGCTCGCCTACAGCGACATCCAACCCGCCTTCCTCCGAGAGCTCGGCAACAGTCTGGCGGACTGGGAACAGCTTCCAGAGCTGCGGGAGCTGCTGGCTGAGAACTTCATCCAAGACGACGATGGCCGCTGGTACGTCCCCGATCCTAAGAAGGCCGCCGACCTCGAGAAGCTCCGCACCCGCGCGCTTCTGCGGGAGTTCGAGACGCTGACCGCCGGCACCGGCAGGATCGCGACGTTCCGCTCAGAAGCGGTGAAGGCCGGCTTCGACGACGCGTGGGATCGCCAGGACTACGACCTGATCGTCGCCGTCGGTCGCCGCCTGCCGGCCGATGCACTGGTCGACGAGCCGACGCTCCGCTACTACGTCGACAACGCGGACATGCTCGTCCGCTGATGGTGACCGAGTGGATGTGGTGGCCGACCGGCCACGAGGTCGTGCGCGTCCTGGGGACGACCTCGATAGACCGGGTTGAGACGGCTCAGATCGTCATCCCCAGCCGCGCGGCCGTCCATCGCTGTCCCACGGCTGAGCTAGCGACGTTGACCTCGCGACCGTGGGCGCCGGCAGAGGTCGCGTGGCGAGCAGCTGCCTGCCGTGCCATCCAACAACTCGATCCACCAGGGTCAGCAGGCGTGCACGGCACGCGCCTGGCCCCCCTCCCGCACCAGCTCGTCGCGCTCGAGCGGGGACTCGCCCGCAACCCGGTTCGGCTGTTGCTCGCCGACGAGGTGGGTCTCGGTAAGACCATCGAGGCTGGACTGATCCACGCCGAGTTGAAGGCCCGTGGACGGGTCCGCCGCACTCTCGTCATCGCGCCCAAGGGCGTGCAGCTGCAGTGGGCGGCTGAGATGGCCGACCACTTCGACGAGGAGTTCGTGCGCGTGGGGCCCGGCGGCGTGCCGTTCGACGCCGGGATCGATCCGTGGTCCACCTTCGACCAGGTGATCTGCTCGCTGGACGCGGTCAAGCCGCTGACGGCACGTGCAGGGTGGTCACCCCAGCGGGTCGAAGAGCACAACCGCCTCCGGGTCGACGCGTTGGTGGACGCCGGCTGGGATCTCGTCATCATCGACGAGGCTCACCACGTCGCCGGCAGCGACCCGAGTGTCGCCCGTCACCAGTTGGCCCGAAGACTTGCCGAGTGCGCCCCGAACGTGCTGCTGCTGTCGGCCACCCCCCACCCAGGCAAGTCCGACGCCTTCGCCCGCCTGCTCGGGCTGCTCGACGACCGCTTCATCCACGGGCTCGAGGCAACCCGTGACACGGTCGGCCCGCTGGTCGTTCGTGCTGACAAGCGCCGCACCACCGACCAAGACGGCAACCCGCTGTTCCTGCCCCGTACTACGACGTTGCGGAGCATCCCCTACGGCGAACGGCACATCGAGCAGCAGCTCTACGACGCGGTCACCGAGTACGTCCGCCACGGCTACAAGCAGGCGCTGGCCCAGAACCGGCCCGCTGTCGGGTTCCTCGTCCTCCTGATGCAGCGGCTGGCGTCCAGCAGCACGGCGGCGATCCACGCGGCGCTGGAGCGTCGCCACGCCGCGGTCCTCACCGAGGGCACACAGCTACGGCTGTTCCCCGAACACGCCGAGGACTGGGGAGACCTCTCCGGTGAGGAACAAGTCGCAGCCCTCAACAACGCGATGGGCGCCGCGTGGGGAAACGAGCTCCGGGTGGGGG
>NZ_CAXQBR010000001.1 GCF_964222135.1 Euzebya sp. | reverse complement strand
GGTCGGCAAGGCGGCGTGGGACGCGGGCGACGGTCCGGTGATCGACCTCGATGACGTCTGCGCCGCCGTCGAGGTGGCGCGCGGCGAGATGCGCCACCACGCCGAGCGGGCACTCGAGCGCCTGCCGGACTCCGAGCGCCAGCTGCTCGAGGCCCTGGTCGGCCTGGCGCCGGAGGAGCGCACGCTGACCGCGGCCGGCCGCGCGCTGGGCAGGGCCGCCTCCGAGCTGGGCAGCCCGTCCCGCCGCCTGGAGCTGCGGTCGCTCATCCGCCGCGGACGGCCGATCACCGTCGTCGCCCGCACCGTCGAGGGGCTGCTCCGCGACGAGTGGCCCTGACCCCAGGTGTCGATGGGTGGGCCCTCAGCCCGTCCGGTACATGCCGTCCACCAGACCACCCGGGTGGTAGCCCTTCGCCCCGACCACCTGCGAGAGGGGTGTGCGGACGCCGTCGCCGGCGGCGGCGCGGTCGAGGATCGCGCCGACGTCCCACCGCGGTGACCAGCCCAGCTGCGCTCGTGCGCGCGCGTTGTCGTACACCCGGTCGAGGCCGGCCGGGAGCGTCCAGCCGAGCTGGTCGAACGCCGCGCGCCAGGCCGGGAGGCGGCGGTCGAGCACGCCCGCGAGGTCGTGGCGCAGCGCGGGCGCGTCCACCCGGGTGAACGGGGTGGTCGCGCTGATGACGAACCGGTCGAACCCCAGGTCCGCGGCGCGCTCGACGGCGAGGAGGTGGGCGTCGACGACGTCCTCGAGCGCGACCCGCCGGTGCAGGTACTCGACGGCCTTGAGGTTGTCGTCGTCGAAGCGGGAGCGGACCGCCGGGTCGTCGTCGGCCTCTGGGAAGAACCGGGAGGTGCGCAGCACCACGACGGGCAGGCCGTGGTCGCGGTGGACCAGCTCACCGAGGTCCTCCGCCGCGGTCTTGGTGACGCCGTAGACGTTCTTCGGCACCCCCTCGACGTCCTCGGTGATCCACGCCGCCGGCTGGTCCGGACCCGGCGACAGCGCGCGGCCGAACGCGCTGGTCGTCGACGTCAGGACGAACGCCCCGACGCCGGCGGCCACCGCGGCCTCGAGCAGGGTGAGGGTGCCGGTGACGTTGGTGTCCACGAAGTCCTGGCGGGAGTGGGTGGCGACGTGGGGCTTGTGCAGGGTCGCGGTGTGGATGACCGCGTCGACCCCGGCGACCGCGTCCCGGACCAGGTCCACGTCGGTGATCGACCCGACCACGTCGGTGTGCCCCGACGCGAGCAGGTCCAGCCCGACGACCTCGTCACCGCGTTCGCGCAGGACCCGGACCAGCCCCTCCCCCAGGTGCCCCGCGCTGCCGGTGACCAGGATCCTCCGCATCGCCGGCCGAGCCTACCCCGGTCAGTCCGCACCGAGGGCGGTCAGCACCTCGCCGACCAGCCCCTCGGACACCGCGGCGGTGCCGCCCGCGACGTACAGCCGGCGGAGGGAGCCGGCGTTGGTCGCGAGGAGGGTCCGGGACTCCGGGGAGCCGTCCAACGTGGTCGGGTCGACCAGGACCAGCAGGCCACCGAGCTGGGCGGCGGCCGGGCCGGCGGTCAGGGCGTCGGGGAAGTCCGCGCCGCTCGCGAGCACCGCGGTGGAGAACGACGACCCGGACCGGTTGAGCGCGGCGCGGGTGATGGCCTGGGCGGTGGCGAAGCGGCTCGCGCCGGCCAGCCGTCGGCCGTCGAAGCCCGCGTCGGCCACGTCGGCGGCGACCTGCTCGGACAGCGCCGCGGTGCCACCGGCGAGGAAGACCGTGGCGCCGTCGGGGACGAGCTCGTCGAGCACGGCCGCCGCGTCGGCGTCGAGCCCGTCGGTGCCGGTAAGCACGATCGGGTCCCGGCCGGGGACGGCGAGGTTGGACGAGGCCAGGGCGTCCGCGAACTGGTCGCTGCGGACGACGACGGCGGAGTCGACGCCACCGGTGAGCCTGGCGAGCTCACGGGCGACCGCCGCGGCCGTCTGCACGCGCCCCTCGCCCGCCAGCCGGGTGACCTCGTAGCCGCCCAGGGCGTCCTCCACCGCGGGCGAGAGCGCCGATGTGCCGCCGAGCAGGTAGACCTGCTCGACCCCGAGGCGCTCCAGCTCCGCGTCGACCTCCGGGGCCAACGAGGCGGAGTCGGTCAGCAGCACCGGGCCGTCGACGGCCGTGGCGAGCGGAGCGGCCGCCAGCGCGTCGGGGAAGTCACCGGCGCGGGCGATCAGCGCCGTGGTGGCGCCGTCGGGGTGCGCCGCCTTCGAGACCTCGACCGCGGTCTGCACGCGACCGGGGCCGGCCAGGCGCTGGACGTCCAGATCGAACTGCTCGTAGCCGTAGTCGCGCTCGGCGCAGCCGCT
This sequence comes from Euzebya sp., assembly GCF_964222135.1. NCBI lineage: Bacteria > Bacillati > Actinomycetota > Nitriliruptoria > Euzebyales > Euzebyaceae > Euzebya > Euzebya sp. Next base: position 97,319 of record NZ_CAXQBR010000001.1, on the reverse strand, counting down.
GCCGCGCGTCACCTCGACGGTGGCGGTCAGGTCGTCCGCGCGCTCCTCGCCCTCGTCGCCGGCCATCTCGAGCACCTCGAGGTCGAGGCAGTCGTAGGCGAAGTGCCAGCTCCCGTCCTCGGACTCGGGGTCGACGTAGTTGTCGACGTGGCCGTCCCCGCCGTCGGAGTAGGCCTCGCCGGCGTTGAACGCGGCGTCGTCGAGGTCGGGCGATGTCGAGCCGGGCTCCGGCACGGCGTCGAGGACGTGCTGGCCCGGGTGCTCGGAGTTCGAGACGTTGCCGTAGCTGTACGCCTCGTCGGTGTAGCCGAGGGACAGCCCGGGGGTCCAGGTGATCTCGCCGCGGTCGCTCTGGCCGTAGCCGTCGAGGTCGAAGCCCGACCGGTCGCGGAGCTCGAGGTAGTAGGCGTGGTCCTGGGGGGCGCCGTCGGTCGCGGACACGTAGGTGAACCCGTCGGAGCAGATCGGCGCGGTGCCGAGGCCGGAGTCCGGGTCGCACCCGCCGTTGAAGATCAGCGGGTCGTCGGGGCCGTCCTCGAAGTCGCTGGCGTACAGCTCCTCGCCGTCGGCGGTGACCGCGACGTCGTCGATGAACCAGCCGGGCTCGGCCAGCCCGACGTCGGTGACGTAGGCGAAGCGGAGGACGACGCCCTCCTGCCCGGCGTACTCGCTCAGGTCATAGGTGTCGGTCGCGAACCCGTCGTTCTCGGGGTAGCTCCCGAGCAGGCGGTCCACCTCGACGCTGCCGTCCTCGTGCGACTGCGTGGTGCCGGTGATGCCGTTGCCGAACTCGGCCTGGCAGGCCACGTTGTTCGGGTTCTGCGTCGCCGGCGTGGTGAAGCCGGCCTGGGACTCGAGGGCGGTGTAGCTCTCGCCATCGTCGGTGGTCACCATGACGAAGCCGTAGTCGAAGTCCCACTCGATGTGGAACAGGCTCGCGAAGGACAGCTCGACGGGCGTGCCGGGCTCGACGTCGGCGAGCTGGGGCAGGCGGATGTCGAGGGCGCGGCTGTTCGGGGACGAGGGGCAGGCGTAGTCGTTGCCCGACGTCGACCACCACACGTGCGACGGCGAGGCACCGTTCTCCACGAGCGCCGGGTCGATCAGGATCCGGCTCGGGAGCCCGGCCCGGTACATCTGCCCGTTGTGGACGTCGGGCCCCTCGAGGACGTAGGGCTCGCCGTCAGGGGTGACCCACTCGATGCGGTTGATGTCGGTCTTGGATCCGACCATCTCGAGCTCGCTGGTGCCCTCGGGGATCTCGGTCGGGACGACCCAGCCGAGCTCCTGGCGGCCGTAGGCGTCCATGTGCTGGCTGTAGTCCGACGCCATCAGGTTCCAGGTGCCGTACAGGTCCAGACCGCCGTTCGAGTAGAAGTCCGGCAGCCCCAGGGAGTGGCCGTACTCGTGGCTGATGACCGACGCGGCGTCGAAGACCGTCTCGGGGTTCACGTTGTAGGGGCCGACGCGGACGTAGGCGGGCAGCCCGGTGTCCTCGGTCGTCAGGGTGGTGTAGGTCTCGTCGGTGTAGAAGAGGAGGTTGCCCTCGAGGTCGGTCAGGCGGTCGTCGGAGATGTACCCGCTCAGGCCGGTCTCGGCGTCGCGGAAGCCCGCCTCGAGCGTCGAGGAGTGCGGCCAGAGGTTGTCGTAGGGGGCGCCCGGCACGGGCCCGTGGGTGCAGTCCGCACCGGCGGCCAGCTGGCTGGCCCCGTTCCCGCCGCAGCCGACGAAGATCATCATGAAGAAGTCGACGACGCCGTCCTTGTCGGTGTCGAAGTCGTTGTAGTCGATCTCCGGGTCGGCGATCGCCGCGGCGTCGTAGACGGCCTTGCCGGTGTCGCCGCAGCCGTCGTCGATGCTGGCCGGCACGGGCACGCCGAGGGCGGGGAGCACCGCGGAGCCGCCGGAGTCCTGGCCGTAGTAGCCGGTCGTGCCGGGCAGCTGGTACCAGCCGTCGGTGATGCGCTCGGGGTACAGCGGGGTCCCGGCGGCCTCGGGGGTGTGCACGCCGGTGCACGTGTTCGGCGGCGGCACCTGGGCGGTGTGGAAGTCGATGCCCTCGCCGTCGGTGCCCTCGTAGGCGAAGTCGGCCGTCTCGATCCCGGCGGAGGGCACGAGCCCGTCCGGGAACAGCTGGCCGTAGCTCATCTCCTGGAACAGGTTGAACGTGGAGCCCTCGAACTCAGGGGAGTTCACGATCTCGTCCAGCCGGGCGGCGTCGTGCTCCTCGAGGTGGCTGAAGTCGGTGAAGTCGACCGGCACGACGGGGAACGGCCGGTCGCCGTAGCGGGCGGTGTCGTAGCGCTCGTCCGGCGGGATGACCTTGGGTCCGTGGGCGGTGGCGGGCTGCCCGCCGTCGAGGACGGCGGTGGCCGAGAGGTCCTTCCACACGATCTGGGGGTCCTGGCCGGTCGTGTCGGCGACGGACTCGACGACCAGCACCGCGCGTGTGGGACCGGCGTCGGCGGCTGCCGCGAGCTCGTCGACGGTCCAGGTCACCGACCCGTCGGCGGCAAGCGACGCGGTGCCGGTCGCGGAGCGGACCTCGGTCACCGTGGTCCCGTCCACCGGAGCGATCGTGACGGTGTGCGGACCGCTCGCGGCGGCGTCGAAGTTCGACAGGATCACCCGCGCGGGGTACGCCTCACCGGGCTTCACCCACCCCACCGACGAGGTGAAGTCGTAGTCCAGCTGCACGCCGGCCTCCTGGGCGAAGGTGACCGGCGCGGCCCCGGCGACGGCCCTCCCATCCGCCGTCGTCGCCCGCACCGCCCAGGTCTCGCGCCACCCGGTCCGCTCGCCGGGCGCGATCTGCGCGGTCACGTCCGCCGGGATGTCGACGGCGAACGCCCCATCCTCCCCGGAGGTCGCCGTCCCGAGGTCGACCACCTGGCCGTCGGGTCCGTGGAGCGCCAGCCGCACGCCCGTCGACAGGAACGACGGGGCGTCGTCGCCGGCCTGCCCCTCCCCCAGCACCCCGGCCACCTGCACCGCCTCGCCGGGACGGGCGACGGCGACCGGCTCGAAGCCCGCCACGACGACGTCCGCTGGCGGATCGGCGGGCTGGGCGGCCACGGGCGGGATCACCGTGCAGAGCAGCGCGAGCAGGGCGGACAGGAGGAGGGTGCGGCGCATGGGGGTCTCCCGGGGCAGCGGTCGGATGGCGGTATCCGGGGGTTCGACGTCGCCACCGCCGTCTCCTGCCCCCGGCTCAGAGCGGGTCGCGCACCACCGGGCACGACATGCAGCGCGGGCCGCCGCGGCCGCGCGGCAGCTCGTAGCTCGAGATCTCGTGGACGGTGATCCCGGCGTCGCGCATGCGGCGGTTGGTGTCGGTGTTGCGCTCGTAGGCGATGACCTCGCCGGGCCCGATCGCCAGGGTGTTGTTGCCGTCGTCCCACTGCTCGCGGTCGCTCGCGACCTCGTCCTCGCCGGTGGTGATGACCCGCAGGTCGTCGACGCTCATGGCCTCGGCGACCGCGCGGAGCAGGTCCGGTTCCTCCCGCACGGCCATGGTCGGGCCGGCCGCCCCGCCGCTGCGGCCCGGTTCGATCCGGTGGGTCCGGGCCACCGACGGCAGTCGCGGCCACACGACGATCGCGTCGCGGTCGAGGAGGCTCATGACCGTGTCGAGGTGCATCGTCCCGCGGCCGACGGGCAGCTCGACGGCGAGCACGAAGTCGACCTCGTCGGCGGCGAACAGCCGGGCTGCGAGGTTCTCCACCGCGATCGGCGACGTCCGCTCGCTGACCCCGACCGCGATGGCCCGGTCGCCGAGCACCAGGACGTCGCCGCCCTCGATCGTGGCGGGGAAGTAGTCGGCGTCGCGGTCGCCGTACCACAGGGGCCGGCCGGCCAGGTCGGGGTGGTGGGCGTAGACGGTCCGCCACAGCAGCCGCTCGGGCTGGCGCGCCGGCTTGTGCATCGGCGACAGGATCCGCCCGCCGTAGAGGTGCGCGCTCGGGTCGCGGGTGAACACCGCGTTGGGGAGGGGCGGGACCAGGAACGCGGTCGGGCCGAGCACGCCGCCGACGAAGCCCTCCCCCGCGCCGGGCACCTCGTCGACGGTGAGCCCGCCGATCAGGTGGTCGGCCAGGTCGGCCGGCGGCAGGTCGGACAGGAACCCGCGGACCCGGTCGACTAGCTCCACGCCGCAGGTGTCCTCGGTGGCGCGGCGGGCGATGACCTCGGCGGCGATCTCGGCGTCGGTGACCACGTCGGTGACGAGCTCGGCGAAGAGCCGGACCGCCACGCCCCGGTCGCGCAGGAGCCGGGCGAAGGAGTCGTGCTCCTCCTGGGCCTTCGAGACCCAGATGAGCTCGTCGAACAGGAGCATGTCCTTGTTCGCCGGCGTCAGCCGCTTCAGCTCCAGCCCGGGGCGGTGGAGGATGACCTCGCGCAGGCGCCCGACTTCGCTCGTGATGCTCATGCGAGCGCAGGCTACGCGGCGCGAGGCATCGGCCGGGCTACTCGTCGGCGGAGATGAAGCCCTCCTCCTCGAGGTACTCCCGTGCGACGTCGGCCGGGTCGGCGGCCTCCTCGCCCGAGACGCGGGCGTTGAGGCTGGCCATGGTGTCGTTGTCGAGCGCCTCGGCGACCGGCGTGAAGATCTCGTCGATCGCGTCGCCGTACTCGTCGTACACCTCGCTCCGGAACACCGGGGAGGCGTTGTAGAGGGGGAAGAACTGCTCGGGGTCCTCGAGGACCACGAGGTCGAGCTCGGCGATGCGGCCGTCGGTCGTGAAGACCTCACCGAAGTAGCAGGGGTCCTGGGCGGCGGTGGACTCGTACACGACGCCGGTGTCGAGGACGGTCACGTTGTCCTCGGGGAACTCGTAGCCGTAGGCGGCCTCCATCCCGGGCAGGCCGTCGTTGCGGGCCGGGAACTCCGTCTCGACGCACAGGGTCGCGAGCTCCGGCGTCTCCTCGATGATCGGCCCGAGGTCGGCCAGGGACTCGGGGTTGCCGAGCTCATCGCCCGCGTCGGAGGCGTAGGCCAGCGCGTAGGTGTTGTTGAACTGGCTTGGCGCCACCCAGACGAGGTCGTTCTCCTCGAGGTCGCGCTCCGCCACGGCGTCGAACTGCTCCTGGCGGTCGTCGATCGGGTCGTCCTCCTCGTAGAAGGAGATCCACGCGGTGCCGGTGTACTCCCAGTAGTGGTCGATCTCACCGGAGGTCAGCGCGGAGCGGGTGGCATCGGTCCCGCCCAGGTTGATGCGGTCGGTGACCGCGGCGCCGTTCTCCTCGAGGAGGATCCGGGACATGTGGCCGAGGACGAGCTGCTCATCGAAGTCCTTCGAGCCGATGGTGATCTCCGCCCCTTCGAGCGGTCCCTCACCGCCGCTCGAGGTCGAGTTCCCGCCGAAGCAGCCGGCGGCGGCGAGGGCGAGGACGAGCAGGAGTGCCGAGGCACGGAGTTTCACGCAGATCACACCATTCGGGGTTGTGGTCATGTCAGGACGGGTTGGCGGCTACAGGCCGCGGGGTGTCAGCCACTCCTCGACCAAGCTGGCGAGGTAGTCGATCAGCAGGGCGAGGGCGGCGGTGAGCAGCGCCCCGGTGTAGAGGACCGAGTCGCGGTTCAACTGGAAGCCGCGGAAGATGATCTCGCCGAGCCCGCCCGCCCCGTACAGGTAGGCGAGGGTCGCGGTGCCGACGTTGATCACCAGCGCGGTCCGCACGCCCGCCAGGATGACGGGGACGGCGAGGGGCATCTCGATCGTGCGCAGCACGCGCCGCGGCGACATGCCCATGCCCCGCGCGGCCTCGAGGAGGTTCCGGTCGACCTGCTGCAGGCCGACCATCGTGTTCCGGATGATCGGCAGGGCGGAGTAGGCGACCAGAGCGATGATCACAGGCCGCACTCCGGTGCCGATGTACAGCACGAGCAGGGTGATGAGGCCCAGGGACGGGATCGCCTGGCCGAGGTTGCCCAGGCCGAGGATCAAGCTCTGCACGCGCTTCAGCGCCGGCCGCGTCGCGGCGATGCCGAGGGGGATGGCGATCACGAGCACGATCGCGGTCGACACGAACGTCAGGTAGAGGTGCCGGGTCAACCGGGGGGTGATGAAGTCCCAGGTGTAGGTCCGCTGCTCCACGGAGTCCCACTCGATCCCGGTGACGTACAGGTAGAGGCCGCCGAGCACGAGGGCGATGACCAGCGGGCGCCCGCCGTAGCGGACCAGCTTCCGCCAGGTGCTCGTCGCGGTCTCGTGCGAGACGTCAGGCCGATCGTCGACGGGACCGGTGCCCGTCGGGACGTCGTCCTCGAGGAGGGCAGCGTCGCTCACGGCCCGACCTCGACCTCGGTCTGCTTGTAGGCCTTGTAGAAGCGGCTGCTCTCCTCGCGCATCTGCTGGATCGCGACCATGACGCTGTCGATGTCGACGACGCCCTGGTAGCCGCCCGTGCGATCGACCACGACGGCGCTGCCGGCGTTCGACGCGATCATCTCGTTGAGCGCGTCGTGCAGGGTGGCCTGCGGCTCGACGACGGCGTTGACCGGCAGGCCGGGCTGGCCCTCCCGGTAGCGCTCGCTGCGCAGGTCCTTCGGGTTGACCCAGCGCTGCGGCCGGCCGCGCTCGTCGAGCAGCAGCATCGCGGTCCAGTCGCTCGCGTCGAGTTGGCGCCGCAGGTCCTCGACAGGTGCGGACAGCTGCGCGGTCGGCAGGTCGCTCGCGTACTCGATGTCGCGGACGCGAGTCAGCCGCAGCCGCTTGAGCGACGCACCGGAGCCGATGAAGTCCTCCACGAAGTCGTTCGCGGGGGCGGTCAGGATCTCCTCGGGGGTGGCGAACTGGGCGATGCGCGAACGGTTCTCGAGGATCGCGATGCGGTCCCCCATCTTGATCGCCTCGTCGATGTCGTGGGTGACGAAGATGATCGTCTTCTTGATGTCGTCCTGGACGCGTAGGAACTCGTTCTGCAGCCGTTCGCGGGTGATCGGGTCGATGGCGCCGAACGGCTCGTCCATCAGCATCACGTCGGGGTCGGCGCTCATGGCGCGGGCGACGCCGACGCGCTGGCGCTGGCCGCCGGACAGCTCCTTCGGGTAGCGGCCGCGGTAGGCAGCCGGGTCCATCCCGACGGTCTCGAGGAGCTCGTCGACGCGAGCGTCGATCCGGTCCGCGTCCCAGCCGAGCATCTTCGGCACCGTCGCGATGTTGTCGCGGATCGTCATGTGGGGGAACAGCCCGATCTGCTGGATGACGTACCCGATCCGACGGCGGAGCTGGTCGGGATCGGTGTCGGTCACGTCCTCGCCGCCGAGCTCGATCCGGCCGCTGGTCGGTTCGATCAGCCGGTTGATCATCTTCATCGTGGTGGTCTTGCCGCACCCCGACGGGCCCACGAGGACGACGATCTCGCCCTTCGGGATGGACATGGTCACGCGGTCGACCGCGGGTTCGGACTGCCCGGGGAACCGCTTCGTCAGCTCCTCGAGGTGGATCATGACCTCGCGCTCGGGTCCGCTGCCAGCAGCGGTCGGTGATGTCTGCACGTGGCTCATCGCAGGCCCTTGGAGGTCGTGAGGCGCCCGATGACGAGGTAGACGACATCGAACGCGAAGGCGATCAGGACGATCAGGAGCGTGCCGCCCCAGATGGGTTGGTCAGCACCGGAGCTGCCGAGCCGCCGGATGCCGGAGAAGATCTCCTGGCCGAGGCCCGGCCCGCCGACGAGCGCTGCCACCGCGGCGATCCCGATCGTCAGGAGCGTGGCGACCCTGATGCCCGTGAGGATGACCGGCCACGCGAGGGGGAGCTCGATCCGCACCAGCCGTCGGGCCCACCCCATCCCCATGCCCCGTGCCGACTCGACGACGGCCGCGTCCACCTGGGCGAGGCCCGCGACGGTGTTCCGCGTGATGGGGAGGAGGGAGTAGAGGAAGAGCGCGATGATCGCGGGTGTCGGTCCGATGCCGACGAGGGGGATGAGCAGCGCGAACAGCGCCAGGGAGGGGATCGTCAGCAGGACGGATTCGGTGTTGAGGATGGCGGGCGCGAGGAGGCTCGATCGGTGCGCCACGATCCCGAGGAGGACGCCGACCACGGTGCCGGCGACGATCGCGATCGCGACCAGCTGCACGTGCTCCGCCGCCTGCACGAGGAGGTCGTCGTAGTTGCTGGACAGGTAGTCCAGGAATGAGGACACGAGCTCTAGGCCACCTACTTCCACGATTGTCGTGTGCGGTCCCACCCACCGGCCTCGGCAGCAGCGGTTGAAGCCGCACCTGAGGCGTGGGGGCGACCCTAGAGGACTTCGGCCCGGGAGTCACGTCCGCGTGGGGCGTCCGGGGCGCACGGCAGAGGGCGGGCCGTGCGGCCCGCCCTCTCCTCAGGTGTCGGCGTCTGGTGCGCCCGGTGGGTCGCTCAGAGCTCCAGGGCGGTGCCCTCGAGCCACTGGTTGACGTAGTCGCTGTTCTCCTCGAGCCACGCGCGGGCGGCCTCGAGCTCCTGGCCCTCCTCCTCGAGCACCTGGACCTCGAGCTCGGACAGCGTGTCGTTGTCGAACTCGAAGGCCTCCATCGCCGCGGCGACCTCCGGGAAGTCGTCCGCGAAGCCCTGGCGGGCGACGGCGTGGATCTCGTCGGGCTCGCCGAGCGCGCCCTGCGGGTCCTCGAGGTCCTTGATGTCGTACTCGGCGTAGGCCGGGTGCGGCCGCCACAGGGTGACCACGATCGGCTCCTCGTTGCCGATGGCGTTGTCGAGCTCGGCCAGCATGGCCGGGGTGGAGCTCTCGACGAGCTCGTAGGAGTCACCCAGGTCGTAGGCCGGGATGACCTCGTCGCGCGAGATGCGCGTCAGGCCGGCGGAGGACTCGATGCCGACGATCTGGCCGTCGAACATCTCGGCGTTGTCGGCCAGGTCCTCGATGGAGTTGATGTCCTCGAGGTAGCTCGGGACGGCCCAGGTCAGCGGGGCCTCGGGGAGCCACACGCCCAGGTCGGCGACCTGGTCGGAGTACTCCTCCCAGTAGTCGGCGTGGGTGTTGGGCAGCCAGGCGTCGAGGAACAGGTCCAGGTCACCGGTGGCCAGCCCGTCGAAGAGCAGGCCGGCGTCCAGCTGCTGCTGCTCGACGGTGTAGCCGTTCTCCTCGAGGATCGCGTGCCACAGGTTCGTGACGGCGATGTCCTCCTCCCAGGGGATCCAGCCGATGGTGATGGTCTCGCCGGAGCGGTTGGCGGCCGCCTCGGTGGCCCCGTCGGCGGCGGCCTCGTCATCAGCCGCCTCGTCATCAGCCGCCTCGGTGGCGGTCTCCTCGGCGGCCTCGTCGGTCGCGTCGTCCGCGGCCTCCTCGTCGCCGGCATCTCCGTCCTCGGAGGCGCAGGCCGCCAGCAGCAGGCAGGAGGCCAGCACGGCGAGGAGCCAGCGCAGGTGTGATCGTCCAAGTGTTCGGCGTAGGTGGGTCACGTTCGCCTTTCCTTCCTCATCGGGTCGTACGGGTGGTTCTGGTGGGTGTCAGGAGGTGCCGGTCCGGTGCCGCGCGCCGGTCCCGAACGCGGCGGTCGCGCGGTCGAGGAAGATCGCGAGGATCACCACGGCGAGGCCCGCCTCGACGCCGAGGCCGACCTGCAGGCGCTGGACGCCGGAGACGACCCGCTCGCCGAGGCCGCCGGCGCCGGCCAGTCCGGCGATGACGACCATCGACAGGGCCAGCATGATCACCTGGTTGACGCCGGCCATGATCGAGGCGCGGGCCAAGGGGAGCTGCACGCCGGTGAGGACCTCCCGGGGGCGGGCGCCGAACGCCTCGGCGGCTTCCACCACCTCGGCGTCGACCTGGCGGATGCCGAGCTCGGTCAGCCGGACGGCGGGCGGCATCGCGAAGACCAGCGACGAGATCGTGCCGGGGACCACGCCGATGCGGAAGAACACCACGGCGAGCAGCAGGTAGATGAACGACGGCATCGTCTGCATGAAGTCGAGGACGGGCTTGACGGCAGCGCTGACCGTGTCGTTGCGCGCGGCGAGGATGCCGACGGGGACGCCGATCACCACCGCGAGCAGCGCGGCGACGAGGACGAGCGCGAGGGTCAGCATCGTGTCCTCGAACAGGCCGAGCGTCGCGATGAAGGTGAAGGCCACCGCGGTGAAGGCCGCGAAGGCCCAGCGCTTGGCGGCGAACGCGATCAGCGTGAGCACGACGATCATCGCGGCGGTGGGCAGCAGCGTCAGCAGGGTCTCGGTCTGCTCGACGCCCCAGCCCACGACGTCGCGGACGAGGGTGAAGACGACGCCGAGGCTGTCCTGCAGCCAGTCGACGACCGTCTCGATCCCCCCGGCGAGGTCGAGGTCGGGGATCCAGCCCTGGGCGAGGATCTCAGGCATGGGCGGGGGTCTCCTCTCCGGAGAGCGTGGCGAGCAGTCGGGCGCGGGGCACGACGCCGACCAGGTGGCCCTCGTCGTCGGTGACCGCGATCGGCACGGTGTGCTGCGCGGCGAGGGTCGCCAGGTCGCTCAGGAGCGTGTCGGGCATCGAGCGGGCGTAGTCCTGGGTCAGGAGGTCCCTGATGTCCTCTGCGCCATCGCGGATGCCCTTGGCGAGTCGGTCGTCCCGCGCGACGCCGATGATGCAGGCGTCCTCGTCGAGCACGTAGGCGCCGTTGAACTCCTGCTCGTCCAGCCACTCGAGCACCGTGCGCGGGTGGTCGGTGGGGGCGAAGGTCCGGCGCGGGGCCCGCATCGCCAGATCCGCGGTCAGGACGCGGGAGCGGTCGACGTCGGCGACGAAGTCCGCGACGTAGTCGTTGGCCGGCTCGCCGATGATCTCGGGCCCGGTGCCGATCTGGACCACGCGGCCGTCCTTCAGCACGCAGATGCGGTCACCCAGCCGCATGGCCTCGTTCAGGTCGTGGGTGATGAAGACGATCGTCCGCTCGAGCTCGGCCTGCAGCTGTGCGAGCAGGTCCTGCATGTCACGGCGGATCAGCGGGTCGAGGGCGCTGAACGGCTCGTCCATCAGCAGGATGTCGGCTTCGGTGGCGAGTCCCCTCGCGAGGCCCACCCGCTGCTGCATCCCGCCGGACAGCTCGTGGGGGTAGTGGTCGGCCCACCCGCTGAGCCCGACCGTCTCGAGGGCCCGCTCCGCCCGCTCGCGGCGCTCGGTCTCGCCGACGCCCTGCACCTTCAACCCGTAGGCTGCGTTCTCGCCCACCGTCCGGTGCGGGAACAGCGCGAAGTGCTGGAAGACCATCGAGATCTTCTCCTGCCGCAACCGTCGCAGTCCGGCTGCGTCGAGCTGGTTGACGTCTTGGCCGTCGATCTCGACCGTCCCGGCGGTGGGCTCGATCAGGCGGTTGAGCATGCGGACCACGGTGGACTTGCCGGATCCCGAGAGGCCCATGACGACGAAGAGCTCGCCCCGCTGGACCTCGAAGCTGACGTCGTCGACGGCGAGGACGTGGCCGGTCTCGTCCTGCAGCTGCGCGCGGTCGCGACCCTCGCGCGCCAGCTCGAGTGCGCGACGGGGTCTGGCGCCGAACACCTTGTACAGCCCATCGACACGGATGTGCGTGGTCATCGTTCCTCCGGACGGACGTGCGGACACCGACCTGCACGGAGGAGGTGCGGCACACGGGGGGTCAGGTGGTCACCGGCATCTGGCCCGCTCGACCTTGGTGACCAGCCGTCCACGGCACGCAGGTCCGCCCGGCGGACCCGCACACTCACGTGGACAGCTCCGACCTACCCTAACGGCCCATTCCCAGGACGCAACTCAGGTGCTAGCCGGGTGTCGGCCCACCACCGAGGCGCGCGAACCGCAGCAGCGCGATGACCGACATGGCGTCGGTGATCTCCCCCCGGTCGACCATTCCGATCGCCTCGTCGACCGTCGGCGTGATCACCTCCAGGACCTCGTCGCCGTCCGGTGCCGCGCCGACGTGCGTGAGGTCCGTCGCGAGGTAGAGCAGCGCGGTCTCGTCGGAGTGGGAGTTCGAGAGGTGGACCGGTCCGCCGAGGCGCTCCCAGCGGGCGGCCACGTACCCCGCCTCCTCCCGCAGCTCCCGGGCGATCGCCCCGTCCGGGTCCTCGTCGTCGTCCACCCCTCCCTCGGGGATCTCCCAGGACCAGCGGTCGAGGGGGACGCGCCACTGCCCGACCAGCACGACGCGGCCGTCCTCGGTGAGCGGGACGACGCCGACGGCGACCTTCGCGTGGACGATCCCGTACCGGGCGGGCGCGCCGTCCGGTCGGGTCCCCACGCGCTCGGTCACCGCGATCCACGGGTTGGCGTACACCTCCCGGACGGAGTCGAACGTCCAGGGGCTCTCGTCGAGGGGCACGGCCCTCAGGCCTCCACCTGCACGGTCGCCCGCGCCGGGATCTGCAGGGTGTGCCCGGCCCGCTTGGCGCGACGCCGGCCGCGCCACATCTCGAGGCGCAGGTCGAACATGTAGTCGTCGAAATCGACCTGGATGGTGTGACGGGCCGCACGGCGGTAGCGGCGGGCCATCGCCTCGCGGTTCGCCGTGGTCTGGGCCAGCATGGCGTCGCGGTCGGGCAGGTGCGCCCGGCCGGTCAGGACCGCGGCGATCCACTTCGACTGCCGTTCGGCGATCGGCATGATCGCGCCGAGGGGCTGGGCCAGGCCGATGAACGCGGTGTTCGGCATCTCGGGGTGCACGACGTTGCGGTAGAGGTCGATCTGGTTGTCCGGTGCGCTGATCAGATCGGTGTCGAAGAACGGGAACGTGATGTCGTAGCCGGTCGCGTAGATCACCAGGTCGGCCTCGACCGAGGTCCCGTCGGCGAAGACCACCCGGTCGCCGTCGAACCGGGCGACGTCCGGGCGCAGGTCGATCGCCCCGTGGCCGGCGCGGACCAGGAAGTCCGAGCTGATCGTCGGGTGGGACTGCAGCAGGCCGTGATCGGGCTGGGGAAGGCCGTAGCGGGACAGCGGTCCCCGCGCCAGGCGGATCAGCGCGGCCATGCCCGCTTGGGCGACCTGCCACGGCAGCACGTGCATCACCGGCAGGGTCGCCCACTGGTCGAGGGGACGGCCGAACCACCACTTCGGCACCACGTGGGCGGGGGTGCGGGCGGCCACGGTGGAGGAGCGGCCGACGTAGGAGGCGACGGTCGCGATGTCCATCGCGGAGTTCCCCATGCCGACGACGACCACGCGCCGGTCCTTGACCTGCTCGGCGCGGACGTAGTCGTGGGCGTGGATGCGCTCGCCGTCGAAGGTCCCCGGGGGCTCGGGCTCGGGCCACCGCGGGTCCCAGTGGTGGCCGTTGGCGACCAGCAGCGCGTCGTAACGGCGGGTCTCCCCGGTGTGGAGGGTCACGTCCCACAACCCGTCGGAGGTGCGCTCGCACCGCTCGACGGTCGTCTCGAACGTGATCCGGTCCCGCAGGCCGAAGTGGTCGACGTAGTCCTCGAAGTACCGGGCGACGTGGCTGTGGTGGGGGAACGTCGGGAACGACCGCGGCATCGGGAAGTCGGCGAAGGCCATCCGCTCCCGCGAGGTGTTGATGTGGAGGGTGTCGTAGGCACTCGACATGCCGTTGGGGTTCTCGAACGCCCAGTTCCCCCCGACCCGGTCCGATGCCTCGAAGTGGTCGTAGGGCACGCCGGCGTCGGACAGGGCCTTGGCGGCGGCGATCCCGGAGGAGCCCGCGCCGATGATGCAGGTGCGGGGCAGGGGGTCGGGAGGGCGCATGCGGGCGGTCGGCTCCTGGGTCGCGACGTGACTTAACGCGGTTAAGTCTCGCGCGCGGCCGGCGGTGGCCGCAAGGCTCAGGCGGCGCGGCTCCGCTCGACGGCCCGCTCGGCGCTCGGGGAGGAGCGGGCGAGCGCGGTGCGCAGGGCGATCAGCAGGACCTCCGCGTGCAACCGCAGCCCGGCCGCGACGGGGTCGCCGACGGGCAGGCCCAGGAGCCGACGGGTGTGGGGGTCGAGGCTGCCGACCGCACCGGCCAGGGTGGGCAGGTAGCCGAGGCGGAGGACCGGGTCCACCGGCGGCCACAGCAGGAACCGCAGGCACGTGCGCCCCTGATCCCCAACCGCGAGCTGCGGGCGGAAGGCGTCCAGCCGCTCGAGGAGCCCGGCCTCGGACGTGGGCAGCCACCCCTCGTCGATCAAGGGCAGGTCCACGGCATCGCGGCGGAGGGCCGCGCCCGGGTCCGGTCGCGCCTCGAGTGCGGCCAGGTCGACCCGCGGGTCGAGCAGCGCGGCGGCGCGGGCCTGCTCGGCGACGAAGGCGTCGCGGCCGTCCTGGTCGAGGGGCTGCGTGGCGAACGCCCGGTCGCTGCGGAGGAAGCTCGCGGTGGCGGTGGTCGACACCCAGGTGATCAGCTCGGGCGACCCCGCGTCGTAGCGCCGACCGTCCGGCGCGTGACCGACGACCCTCCGGTGCATGGCCCGCACCCGGCGGGTCACGCCGATCGCCTCGGCCGTCGAGCCGAAGGTGATCAGCGCGAAGTAGTCCGACGTCGACTGCAGGCGGCCGAGGGGGTCGTCGAGGTAGCGGGAGTGCTGGGCGACGCCGGCCATGGCGAGGGGGTGGGTCAGCTGCACCAGCAGGGACCGGACGCCGCCGACGATCGACGCCGCATCGCCGAACACCTGCCATGACGCGCTGCCCGGCCCGAACAGGCCGACGTCGCCGGCCGGCGCGTCCTGGTCGAGCGGGGGCTCCCCGAAGCTGCGGCGCAGCCACGCCCGCACCGCCCAGGTCAGGCCCGGCAGCGGCACCCGCGGGAGGCGGGCCGCGGAGCGGCTGAGCAGCGACACGAGCACCAGTCTGCCGGGGTCGGACGGGCACCGCGGTCGAACCGCACCTGTGCGGCCATGTGCAGGCGGCCGATCGCCTACGGTGAGCACCGGCACCCCGGACTGGAGAGCACATGCGCGTCGGCGTCCCCACGGAGATCAAGAGCGGCGAGCGACGGGTCGGCCTGACCCCGGCGAGCGTCCAGGAGCTGGTGGGCCACGGGCACGAGGTCCTCGTCGAGCGCGGCTGCGGCGACGGGATCGGGGCCACCGCCGAGGACTACGAGGCCGCGGGCGGGACGTTGGTCGACGACGCGGAGGCGGTCTTCGCCGGCGCCGACATGGTCGTGAAGGTCAAGGAGCCGCAGGCGGGCGAGCGGGCGCTGCTGCGGGAGGGCCAGGTCCTCTTCACCTACCTCCACCTGGCCCCGGACCCCGACCAGGCCCGCGACCTGGTCGAGAGCGGCGCGACCTGCATCGCGTACGAGACGATCGCCGGACCCGACGGCAGCCTGCCGCTGCTGGCGCCGATGTCCCAGGTCGCGGGGCGCCTGAGCGTCCAGGCCGGCGCCCACGCGCTCGAGATCGCCCAGGGCGGCGCCGGCGTGCTCCTCGGGGGCGTGCCGGGCGTGGCGCCGGCCAAGGTCGTCGTCATCGGCGGCGGCGTGGTGGGCGTCAACGCGATCGAGATGGCGATCGGCCTCGGCGCGGACGTGACGGTCCTCGATCGCGACCTCGCCGTCCTCGACCGCCTGGAGGCACGGTTCGGCGCGGCCCTGCGGTCGCTGTACTCCACCACCAGCACGCTGCGCGCGGAGGTGCTCGACGCCGACCTCGTGATCGGCGCGGTGCTGGTCAAGGGCGCACGCGCCCCCCGCCTCGTCACCGCCGACATGCTGGGCGAGATGCGCGACGGCAGCGTGCTCGTCGACGTCGCCATCGACCAGGGCGGTTGCTTCGAGACCTCGCGGCCGACCACCCACGCCGAGCCCACGTACGTGATCGACGGCATCGTGCACTACTGCGTCGCCAACATGCCGGGGTCGGTGCCCCGGACCTCGGCCCTGGCCCTCAACAACGCCACGCTCCCCTACACCCTGCGCCTGGCCGACCACGGCGTGAAGGCCGAGCTGAGCCAGGACCCAGGCTTCGCCGCCGGCCTGAACGTCCACGCCGGCATGGTCACCGAGCCGGCCGTCGCCCGCGACCTCGGCTACGACTACGTCGACCCGATCACCGCGCTGCACCGGCGGTAGGGCCGCACCCGCACGAGCGGGCACCCGGTGGTAGGAATGCCGGTCATGCCCGACGCGCCCCCTCCGCCGCACCCCTTCGCCGACCTCGACGACTTCATCGCCATCCCGCGCCTGGACGGCCTGGTCCTGTCACCCGACGGCACCCGGCTCGTGACGACGGTCGCCGAGCTCGACGCGGCGCGGACCGCCTACACCACGGCGCTGTGGGAGCTGGACCCGACGGGCGAGCGGCCGGCGCGGCGGCTGACGACGTCGATCAAGGGGGAGTCCGCCCCGGCGTTCACGCCCGAGGGGGACCTCCTGTTCCTGTCCGCGCGGCCCGACCCGGCGGAGACCGACGCCGACGAGGACCGTCCGGCTGCCCTGCACCTCCTCCCGGCCGGCGGCGGGGAGGGGCGGATCGTCGCCACGCGTCCCGGCGGGTTCGACGCGGTCCTGGTCGCCAGAGAGGGCGGGACGGTCGTCGCCGTGTCCCCCACCCTCCCCGGATCGGGTGACGCCGCCGACGACGAGGCCCGTAGGAAGGAGCGCGCGGACCGGAAGGTCAACGCGGTGCTGCACGACTCCTACCCGGTGCGGTACTGGGACCACGACCTCGGACCGGCATCCGGCCGGATCCTCGCCGGCGACACGGTGCCGTCCCACCCCGTGCCGGGCGACGACCCCGCCCGTCTGGACCTCCGCGACCTGACCCCGACACCGGGTCGTGGGCTCGACGAGGCCGAGCTGGACGTCAGCTCCGACGGTCGGCTCGTGGTCACGACCTGGCAGGTCCCCGACGTCGGCGGCCGCCGCCTCACCCTCCAGGTGATCGATGTCGCGACCGGCGATCGCCGTCCCCTCTTCGACGAGCCCGACGCGGAGGCCTTCGGTCCCGCGGTCTCGCCGGACGGCCGGCGGGTCGCCGCGGTCGTCGAGACCCTCTCCACCGTGGAGCGGCCGCCGACGTTCCACCTCGTCGTCATCGACCTGGCCACCGGCGGGCGCACCGACCTGCCGTCACCCGGCGGCGCCCCGCCGTCCACGCCCACCTGGACGCCGGACGGCACTGCGGTGGTGGTCACCGCCGACGAGCGCGGGCGGGAACCGGTGTTCCGCATCGACGTCGCGACCGGGGCCACCACCCGCCTGACCGCGGACGACGCCGCCTACGCCGATGTGTGCGCGAGCCCCGACGGCACCGCCCTCTACGCGGTGCGCAGCGCGATCGACTCCGCCCCCGCCGTGGTGCGCCTGGCAGCCGACCGCACCGACCAGCACCCGACCGCCCTGCGCGGCCCCACCCCTCCCCCGCCGGTGCCGGGGACGGTGACCGAGGTCGAGGCGACCGCGGAGGACGGGACGCCGCTGCGCGCGTGGCTGGCCCTCCCCGCGGACGCGGACACGACGCCTGCGCCGTTGTTCCTGTGGGTGCACGGCGGCCCGCTGTACTCCTGGAACGCGTGGTCGTGGCGCTGGAACCCCTGGCTGATGGTCGCCCGCGGCTACGCGGTGCTGCTGCCCGACCCGGCCTTGTCGACGGGGTACGGACCGGCCTTCGTCGAGCGCGGGTGGGGGGCGTGGGGCGGTCCGCCGTACACCGACCTGATGACCCTGACCGACGCGGCGGAGGCGCGGGACGACGTCGACGCCTCGCGGACCGCGTGCATGGGCGGGTCGTTCGGCGGCTACATGGCCAACTGGATCGCGGGCCACACCGACCGCTTCGACGCGATCGTCACGCACGCCAGCCTGTGGGCCCTCGACCAGTTCGGTCCCACCACCGATGCCTACCACTACTGGCGTCGCGAGCTCACGCCGGAGATGGCCGCCGCCAACAGCCCGCACCTGCACGTCGACGCGATCACCACGCCGATGCTGGTCATCCACGGCGACAAGGACTACCGGGTCCCCGTCGGCGACGCGCTGCGGCTGTGGGCCGAGCTCGCCGAGCGGCACCAGGGCGCCGACGGGGTCATGCCGCACCGCTTCCTGCTGTTCCCCGACGAGAACCACTGGGTGCTGAAGCCCCAGCACGCGCGGCTGTGGTACCAGACCGTGCTCGCGTTCACGGCCTGGCACGTGCTGGGGGAGGGGTGGGAGCCGCCGGAGCTGCTGACCTAGATCGGGTAGCTGCGGGGCTCGTGCTGCACCGTGATCCAGTGGTCGGTGGTGAACTCCTCGATCGACCAGTGGCCCCCGAAGCGCCCGATCCCGGACGCCCCGACCCCACCGAAGGCGGTGTTCGGGTCGTCGTTCACCGGCGCGTCGTTGACGTGCGTCATGCCGGCGTCGACCCGTCGGGCGAAGCGGACACCGCGCTCGACGTCGGCCGTGAACACGGCGCTCGACAGCCCGTACTCGGTGTCGTTGGCGACGGCCAGCGCCTCGTCCTCCCCGTCGGTCCGCACGATGGTGATCACCGGCCCGAAGACCTCGTTCGCGGCCGTCGCGCAGTCGTTCGGCCCGACCAGCACGTGCGGCGGCAGGCCGAGCCCGTTGGGTCCGACCGGATCGCCGCCGACGAGCTGCTCGGCACCGCCGTCCACCGCCTGGCCGACCAGCTCGGTGATCGATTCGAGCTGGGAGCGGTTGATGACCGGTCCGATGTCGGTGTCCGGGTCGGTCGGGTCGCCGACGGCCAGGCCCTTCGCGCGGTCGACGAGGCGGTCGGTGAACTCGTCGGCGACCGCGACGTCGACGACCAGCCGGTTGGCCCGCATGCAGATCTGGCCCTGGTGGAAGAACGAGCCGAAGACCGCCGCCTCGACCCCCAGCTCCACGTCGGCGTCGTCGAGGACCACGATCGGGCCGTTGCCGCCGAGCTCGAGGGCGAGCCGCTTGATGCCGGCCTTCGATGCGATGCCCTCGCCGACCGGGGTGGACCCGGTGAACGAGATGACCCGGGGGATCGGGTGCTGCACGAACGGGTCGCCGATCTCGCTGCCCTTCCCGACGACGACGCTGAGCAGCCCAGGTGGCAGCCCGGCCTCCTCGAGGATCCTCGCCAGCAGCAGGCCGCCGGTGACCGGCGTGTCACCCGCGGGCTTGAGGACGACGGCGTTGCCGACCGCCAGCGCCGGTGCGACCGAGCGGTTCGACAGCTGCATGGGGAAGTTCCACGGGCTGATGACGCCCACGACCCCGACGGGCTGGCGGTACACCCGACTCTCCTTGCCGGGGATGTCCGTCGGCATGATCCGCCCCTCGACGTGGTGGGGCAGCGCGGACGCCTCGAGCATCACCGCGCGCACGAGCCCCCACTCGAGCTCGGCCTTCGCGAGCGTGCCGCCGGACTCGCGCGACAGCCACCCGGTGATCTCGACCTTGCGCCGCTCCATCACCGCGGCGGCCTCGCGGAACACCCCCGCCCGGACCGCGGGCGGCGTGGCGGCCCAGTCGCGGGAGACGTCCCGTGCACGGGCGTAGGCGCGATCCACGTCCTCGGCGTCGGCCAGGCGGATCTCGGTGAGGGTCGACCCGTCCCACGGGTTCACGTCGGCGGCGGAGTGCTCGCTGCCGCCGTCGGTCCAGGTGCCGCCGATCGGCATCTGATCGAAGTCGGGGTAGGGGTCGGGTGCGGAGTCGGAGGTCATGCCGAGGTCCTACCCGGGGGTGCGCGGCCGCGATCGCGACCGACTAGTGCCAACAGGCCACCTGAACACCATCCGTAGTCGCCATACGCCGCTGCGCGATGTGACGGGATACTGGCCGAGGAGGGGATCACCACCTGGAGGGTGTTCGTGAGCCAGTCGGTACCAAGGACGGGAGCGACCAGCGCCAGCGCTGCCACGGCGGCGGCGCACACGCACGTGGGCTTGTTCACCGCTGATGCCGACGGCGTGGTGACCTGGGCCAACGCGGCGGCGGCGCAGCTGATCTCCCCCGGTGCCCGCTGGCACCTCGACCTGGCCCTGGATCCGCCGGCCGCCGGTCCGGCGGTGGGCTCGACGGTGCGGCACCGCACCAGCCACGTCGATCCCAACGGGCAGGAGCACGTCCACGCCCTGTCGCTCAGCCCCGCAGCGGACGGCACCGGCTCGGTCATCGGCACGATCGTGGAGGGCAGCGACGCGTCGGTCCGCCAGCAGACGACCCTGCTCGCCACGGTGGTCGCGTCGACCAGCGACGTCGTCGCGATCATGTCGACCGAGGGGGACCTGCGCTTCCTGAACCGCGCCGGGCGCGAGGCCCTCGGCGTGCAGGGACGCGGTCCGGTCCGCCAGCTCCACGCCACGTCGCTGTTCGGGGTCGAGGGCTGGATGACGCTGCGGGCGACCGCGGTGCCGTACGCCACGACCCGCGGGACCTGGTCGGGTGACGCCCAGCTGCACCGCGAGGACGGCTCGGCACTGCCGGTCTCCCTGGTCCTGGTCGCCCACCGCGACCCGCTCGGACGCGTCGACCGCTTCAGCGTCGTCGCCCGCGACGCGTCGGACCAGAAGGCCGTCGAGCAGCGCCTGGCGCGCGAGGCCATCACCGATGCCCTGACCGGGCTGCCCAACCGGGCCCACCTCCAAGAGGTCCTGCGCGAGGGCCTCGCCCGCAGCGCCGAGCACGGACGTCCCGTCGGCGTGCTGTTCTGCGACCTCGACCGCTTCAAGCAGGTCAACGACAGCCTGGGGCACCTGGCGGGGGACCGGCTGCTCCACGTCGTCGCCGGCCGGATCCGCAGCCTGCTCCGCGACGGCGACGTCGCGGCCCGGTTCGGCGGCGACGAGTTCCTGGTCGTGGCCCACGACGTCGAGGACCCGGCCGCCGTCCTCAACCTCGCCGAGCGGGTGCGGGCCGCCCTCGACGACCCGGTCCGCCTGGAGGAGGCGGGCGGGCGCCAGGTCCGGCTGTCCTTCTCCATCGGGGTGGCGCTGTCCGGTCCGGAGGACACGGTGAAGGGCCTGATCGCGCGGGCCGACGACGCGATGTACCGGGCGAAGGCGCGCGGCAAGAACCGCGTCGAGATGCTCGGGCCGGACGAGCAGCACCGACCCGCGGCCGCGGTGGCCCACGACGCCCTGCGGGCGGCCATCGAGGGGCACCAACTGCGCCTCCACTACCAGCCGATCATGGACCTCACCTCACGACGCGTGGTCGGCGCCGAGGCCCTGGTGCGCTGGCGGCACCCCCAGCGGGGCCTGATCCCGCCGAGTGCGTTCCTCGACGTCGCGGAGCAGACCGGGCTGATGCGGCCGCTGGGCAGCTGGGTGCTGGCCGAGGCGATCGAGCAGGCCGCCGCGTGGGCCGCCGACACCGCCCTGCCCCCCGGCCTGCGGCTGCACCTCAACCTCTCCACCTCACAGCTGCTCGAGGGCGACGTCGCCGAGCGGGCCACGGCGATCCTCGCCGCGTTCGGGTTGCCCGCGCACGCGCTGTGCGTCGAGGTGGACGAGCGGACCTTCGACTCCGACGAGCTGGCGCGGACCCAGCTGGCCGCGTTCCGCGAGCGGGGGGTGCGGGTCGCGATCGACGGCTTCGGCAGCGGCATCACGTCGATCCAGCAGCTGCGACGCCATCCCGTCGACGTCCTCAAGCTCGACCCGGAGCTGGTCGCCGGCCTGGCTGGGGGCGACACCGCACTCGGAGCGATCGCCGCCACGGTCCGGACCATGGCCGACGCGCTGGCGGTCGAGGTGGTCGCCGAGGGCATCGAGCGCAACGAGCAGGTGGCGGCGCTCCGCGGGCTGGGCATCGCCCTCGGCCAGGGGTTCCTGTTCGCCGAGGGGCTCGACGGGGACTCCTTCGCCGACCACGTGCGCGCCCGCGCGGGCGAGGCGGCGGCTGCGGGCGCGCCGTCCAGCTCCCCAGCCGGGCGCTCAGCCGGCCCAGGAACGGCCGATGCGGACGTCGACCTCGGCGGGGACCTCGCCGAGGACGCGCTGCCCCGCGTCGACCATGCAGCGCCGTAGCAGATCGGCGGCCTCGTCGGCATCGTCGGCCGGCACCTCGATGACCAGCTCGTCGTGGACGGTGAGGACCAGTCCGACCGGCGCGCTCCGCTGGCCGCCGAAGCGACCGGCGATCGCGCGGTCGACCGCGGCGACGGCCAGCTTGGTCATGTCCGCGCCCGCCCCCTGGATCGGCGCGTTGCGCGCCAGCGTCCCCGCCGTCGCCAGGTAGCGGACCCGCCCGAGCGGGGTGGCGACGCGGTGGGTTCGCCGTGCCTGGGACTCGGTGCGCCGCAGCCACGAGGCGACCTGCGGGAACCCTGCGAAGTAGGCGTCCATCGCCCGGCGGGCGTCCGGGAGCGACATGCCGGTGGCACGGGCGAACCCGGGTGCGCCCATGCCGTACATCAGCCCGAAGTTCAGGGCCTTCGCCGCCTTCCGCTGGGCCGGGGTGACCGCGTCGGCGGGGACGCCGAAGACCGTCGACGCCGTGCGGGCGTGCAGGTCCGCCCCCTCGGCGAAGACCGCGGTCAGCGCGGCGTCGCCGGACACGGCAGCCAGCACCCGCAGCTCCTGCTGGGAGTAGTCGGCCACGACCAGCGCGTTCCCCCGGTCCGCGGTGAAGCACCGGCGGTACGCCGGGTCGGCGGGGATCTGGGTCAGGTTGGGGTCGGAGTGGGCGATCCGGCCCGTCCCGACGATCTGGCGGACGCTCGCGTGCACCCGGCCGGTGCGGGGGTGGCGGGCGCGCTCGACCCAGTCCCCTCCCCAGCCGTGGACGATCTTCGCGGCCTGGCGGTAGGCCGACAGGGCGGCGACGGCGGGGTGGTCGGCGTGGTCGGCCAGCACCGTCTCCCGGGTCGAGTCGACCGCGACCCCGACGCGGGCCAGGGCGGCGATCACCTGCTCCGGGGAGTCGAGGTTGACCGGCTCGGGTCCGAACAGGGTCCGCGGCGACGTGTCGGTGACCAACGCGGCCTGCGCGGCCGACTCGAGGTCGTCGAGGGCGTCCTCGGTCCGCCGGAGCACCGCGTGCCACGCATCGGGGTCGACGCCGAGGCCGCGCAGCTGCATCGCCGCCAGCGGCGCGATCGCGGCGAACTCGCAGCGCGCCACCTCCACCATGCCGGTCTCGCGGAGCTCACCGACCTGCTGGGCGAAGCAGTCCCACGTGGCCCGCGCGTCGGTGGCGGCATAGGTGATCTGGTCGTCGGTGAGGGGACCGTCCTGGTCCGGTCCGAGGACGAAGGTCTCGCGGACGGACTTGTCGAGCTCGAGGTCGAGCCGGTGCCGGGCGATCGCCTCGAGGGAGGAGCCGACGGGCTCGGGGGCGGCGCAGTCGAGCAGCTGCTGGGCCAGCATGGTGTCGGCGACGCGCTGCACCTCCAGCCCGGCCTGCCACAGCATCCGCAGGTCGAACGCGGCGTGGTGGAACACCTTCAGCACACCGTCGTCGGCCAGCGGGCGGGCGAGGGCGGCGGGGTCGATGGCCGTGGGGTCGAGGACCAGGACGGGACGGGAGGGGTCGGCGGCGACCTGGACGAGCCGGATCCGGTCGGTCCAGGGGTCCCAGCCGGTCGTCTCGGTGTCGACGGCGAGGAACGGCGAACCGGCCGCGTCCGCGAGCCAGGAGTCGACCTCGTCGACCGTGCGTGCCAGGACCACCTCCACGGGAACGATCATGTCGTGTCCCGCGTCTGACCGACCACAACCCGACCCCTGGGAGGATCTCCATGGCCCGCCGACCAGCATCGTCCCGCCGACCAGCACCGTCCCGCCGTCTCGCCGCCCTGTGCCTGGCCGTGCTGTGCTCGGCCGCGTTGCTGACCGCCTGCGCCGACGCCGACGGCGGTGGTGCCGACCAGGTCACCGAGACCCCGTCCGGCGGGGCGATCCCCTCGACCCCGCCGCCAGCTGCCACGCCGTCGGAGGTGCGGTCGCCGGGCCCGTCGGCATCCGAGGGGCTGGAGGTGGCGGGTGACGTGTCGTTCCCCGTGACCGGTGAGCTCGGGTTGGCGGAGGTCGAGGGCGGCTGCGCCTACATCGAGGTCGACGGGCAGCGCTACGAGCTGATCGCCGACCCCGATGCCGACCTGGCCGTCGACGGCGGCAACGCCGTGGTCGCGTCGGGGGACGGCGAGGTGATCGCCCGCGCCGGCGACCAGATCACCGTGGACGGCAGCATCGACGACGGGATCGCCACCTTCTGCCAGATCGGCCCGGTCATCGTCGCGTCGGAGGTGACGGCGGGCTGACCCGGCGGGTCGGGTGCGTGGATCCCCTCCCACTTGGTGGATCCCGCCCACATCCGATCGAGATCAACCGAGTCCGCTCGGGGGACCGCTCCGCGGCTGGCGTCAGCCCCCCGTCTCGGGGTCCACCGGGTCCGGCTCGATCGGGTCGGCGTCATCGCCGCTCACCGCTGCGGTCCCGTCGCGGTCCCCGGCGGTGGCCGCCTCTGCCTCGCGGGCGGCCTTGCGGGCACGTCGTCGGGCGATGCGCTCCTCGCGGGCGATCGCCTCGGCCTCCTCCGGCGTGGGGGCGGTGCCGCCGAGGTGGGCGGGCAGCCACCAGCGGTCCTCGTCGTCCGCGGGCACCTGGGGGTAGTCGCGCTGGAGCTCGGTGACCAGGTCGGTGATCGCCTCGGTCATCCGTTGGGTGACCTCTCGCGTGTCCGCGCCCTCGTCGTACTCGACCGCGGGGCCGAAGCCGACCATCATGTGGACGCCCCGCTGCCAGTTCGGCTTGCGCCCCTTCGTCATGATCCGGTGGTCGCCCCACACCGCAGCGGGTATCAGCGGGACGCCCGCCTCGATCGCCATCCGCGCCGTGCCCGTCTTCGCACCCGACGGCATGAACGACCGGCTGATCGTGCCCTCGGGGAACATGCCGATGACCTGGCCCAGGCCCAGCCGACGTTGCGCCTCGCGCATCACCGCCATCCGGTCGCCGTCGCGGTCGACGGGCAGGTGCTTCATCCCGCGCATGAGGGGGCCGCTCACGGGGTGGTCGAACACCTCCTTCTTCGCCGCGAAGCGCACCAGCCGACCGGCGTCCCGCGCGCCGTAGCCGACGAAGATGAAGTCCAGGTACCCGATGTGGTTGCTGGCGATCACCGCCGGCCCGTCGGCGGGGATGTGCTCGGCGCCGCGGACCTCCACCTTCCAGCCCATCACCCTGAACAGCGACAGCGCCGCGCCGATGACCGGGGTGTAGACGGGTTCCATGGCCGGCGATCCTACCGAGGCCCCTCGGGGACCCCACGGGGGGACGGCAACTGCGATACGGTCCAGGGCGTGACCCTGTTCTTGCTGTTGGGGGTGCTGGGCACCGCGTTGCTGGTCATCGGCCTGGTCGGTGGCGAGGTCCTCGACGGGGTGTTCGACGCGATCGGGGTGGACGCCGCGGGGGGGTTCTGCTCGACCTAGGTCATCGGCGGGTTCCTGGCCGCGTTCGGGTTCGGCGCCTGGCTGTTCGACGGCAACGGGATGGCGCTCGGGGTCTCCCTGATCGGCGGCGGCGCCGCCGGCGTGGTGATGGGCGGGGTCGCCTTGACCCTGTCGCGCGGCCTGATGAACATGCGCACCGACGCGACGCCGACATCAGCGGACCTCCGCGGCGCGCTGGGTCGCGTCATCACGCCGATCCGCGCCGGCGGGCTCGGCGAGGTGCGCGTGAGCCGGCACGGCCACCCGCTCAAGCTGTCCGCCCGCTCCGACCAGACGATTGACGTCGGCACCGAGGTCGTGGTCGTCGACGTGCTGTCCCCCACCTCGGTCGTGGTGACCCCCGCCGAGATCGACCTCCCCTAGGGAGAAGGAGAAGACTGCGATGGACCCCCTGCTCATCGGCGGAGGCGCCTTCATCGGCGTGCTCGTCCTGGTCGTGCTGCTGGTGGTCTCGCGCTACCGGGTGGCCGGTCCGAACCAGGCCTACATCATCACCGGCCGGAAGGGGGGCTCGCCCGTCCGGAACCCCGAGACCGGCGAGGTGTCGACCGACCTGTCCGGCCAGCGGGTCATCATCGGCGCCTCGACGTTCGTGCTGCCGGTGGTCCAGAAGCTGCACATCCTCGACCTCTCGTCGCGGCGCATCCCGGTGGGCATCACCGGCGGCATCAGCGCCCAGGGCATCAAGGTCGACCTCGAGGGCGTCGCGATCGTGAAGGTCGGCGGGAACGACGACGCGATCCGGGCGGCCGCGCAGCGGTTCCTCAACCAGCAGCAGGGCATCGAGGCGTTCACCCAGGAGGTGCTGGCCGGGTCGCTCCGCGCCATCGTCGGCCGGCTGACCGTCGACGAGATCATCAAGGACCGCGCGGCGTTCGCCTCGGCGGTGGCGGAGGAGGCCGAGACGTCCCTCACCAACCAGGGGCTCGCCCTCGACACCTTCCAGCTGCAGGACATCCGCGCGGAGGGCCAGTACCTGGCCGACCTGGGCCGTCCCGAGGCCGCGCGCGTCGAGATGGAGGCCGCGATCGCCGAGGCGAAGGCCCGCCAGGCCGCCGAGGAGGAGCGGATCCGCGCCGAGGAGCAGATCGCCGTCGCCAACCGCACCCTCGCGCTGCGCAAGGCCGAGATCCAGGCGGAGACCGACGCGGCGGAGGCCGAGGCCCGCGCCGCCGGCCCGATCGCCCAGGCGGCGAAGGACCAGGACGTCATCCAGGCCCAGGAGCGCGTGGCAGAGCGGCGTGCGCAGCTGAAGGAGCGCGAGCTCGACACCGAGGTCCGCAAGCCCGCCGATGCCGAGCGCTACCGGGTCGAGCAGGAGGCCGAGGGCCGGAAGTCCGCCGCGATCCGCGAGGCCGAGGCCGAGCAGGCCGCGCAGATCGCCCGCGCCCAGGCCGACGCCGAGCAGGCGCGGCTGTCCGGTGAGGCCGAGCGGGCCAAGCGCTCCGCGCTCGCCGAGGCCGAGGCCATCGAGGGTGAGAAGCGCGGTCAGGCGGAGAAGGCGCGCCGCCAGGCCATCGCCGACGCCGTCCAGCGCGAGGGTGAGGCAGAGGCCGCCGCGATCCTCGCGAAGGGCCAGGCCGAGGCCGAGGCCCGTGAGAAGAACGCCGACGCGTTCGCCCACTACAACCAGGCGGCCGTGATCGAGCTGGTCGCCGACATCCTCCCCGACCTGGTCCGGGCGGCGAGCGAGCCGCTCAGCAAGGTCGGCAACATGACCGTCGTGTCGACCGACGGGGCGTCGTCGATCGTGAACTCGGTGGCCCAGAACCTCGAGCAGGGCCTGGCCATCGGCTCGTCCCTGACCGGCATCGACCTGAAGGCGATCCTGTCCCGCATCGGCGAGGGCGGGCTCGGCGAGCTCGCGGACGCATCGTCCTCGAGGCTCGAGCGGGCGTCGTCCGCCGGCGACGGGTCGAGCTCCGGGCTCCCCTCCCCGCCGCCGGCCTGATCGACCGGCCCCGACTGGTTCCCTCCCCCGTCGGGGTGGGACACTGCGCCACATGAGCGATCGCGAGCAGTCTGATCTCCGCGCCCCGGCGCGCGACCGGCCGTGGCTGATGCGGACCTACTCGGGGCACTCCTCGGCGAAGGCGTCGAACGAGCTGTACCGGTCGAACCTGGCGAAGGGGCAGACCGGGCTGTCCGTCGCCTTCGACCTGCCGACCCAGACGGGCTACGACGCCGACCACGTGCTCGCCCGCGGCGAGGTCGGCAAGGTCGGGGTGCCGGTCTGCTCGATCGACGACATGCGGACCCTCTTCGACGGCATCCCGCTCGACGAGATGAACACGTCGATGACGATCAACGCCACCGCGGCGTGGCTGCTCGCCCTCTACATCGCGGTCGCCGAGGAGCAGGGCGCCGACCGCGCCGACCTCAAGGGCACGGTCCAGAACGACATCATCAAGGAGTACCTGTCCCGCGGGACCTACGTGTTCGGGCCGGCCGAGTCCCTCCGCCTGACCGGTGACGTCATCACGTTCGCGGTCCGCGAGGTCCCGAGCTGGAACCCGATCAACATCTGCAGCTACCACCTGCAGGAGGTCGGCGCGACGCCCGTGCAGGAGGTCGCCTTCGCGATGGCGACCGCCACCGCGGTCCTCGACGAGATCAAGGGTCGTCCCGGGATGGACGACGACACGTTCTCCCGGGTGTTCGGGCGCATCAGCTTCTTCGTCAACGCCGGCATCCGCTTCGTCGACGAGATCGCCAAGCTCCGCGCCATGGGTCAGCTGTGGGACGAGCTCGGGCGCGAGCGCTACGGCGTCGAGGACCCGAGGCACCGGCGGTTCCGCTACGGCGTGCAGGTCAACTCCCTCGGCCTGACCGAGGCCCAGCCGGAGAACAACATCACCCGCATCGTCCTCGAGATGCTCGCGGTCACCCTCTCGAAGAGCGCCCGCGCCCGGGCGGTGCAGCTGCCCGCCTGGAACGAGGCGCTCGGGCTACCCCGCCCCTGGGACCAGCAGCTGGCCCTGCGGATGCAGCAGATCCTGGCCTACGAGACCGACCTGCTCGAGCACGAGGACGTCTTCGACGGCAGCCACGTGATGGAGGCGCGGACCACCGTGATCGCCGACGCGGCCCGTGAGGAGTACCGCCGGGTCATCGACATGGGCGGCTCGGTCGAGGCGGTCGAGTACATGAAGGCCGAGCTGGTCCGCTCCAACGCCGAGCGGATGCGCCGCGTCGAGTCCGGGGAGCAGGTCGTCGTCGGGGTCAACCGCTTCACCGAGAGCGAGCCGTCCCCGCTGATGGCGGGCGGCGACGGCGGGATCATGAAGGTCGACCCGGCCAGCGAGGCCGAGCAGGTCGAGCGGCTGGAGGCCTTCCGCGCCGAGCGCGACGCCGCCGCGGTCGACGCGGCCCTCGCCGAGCTGCGCCGCGCCGTGGCCGAGGGCGACAACGTGATGCCCGCCTCGATCGCCGCGGCGAAGGCCGGCGTGACCACGGGTGAGTGGACCGAGGCGCTCCGGGAGGAGTGGGGCACCTACCGCGGCCCGACCGGGGTGACCGCCGCGGCGGCCCACTCCCCCGCCGGTGACCGGGCCGCGGCGCTCGAGGCCGCCCGGGAGGCGGTTCGACGGGCCGAGGAGCGGGTCGGTGGCAAGGTGCGGCTGCTGGTCGGCAAGCCCGGTCTGGACGGGCACTCCTCCGGGGCGGAGCAGATCGCGGTCCGCGCCCGCGACGCCGGGTTCGAGGTCATCTACGAGGGGATCCGTCTGACCCCCGCCCAGATCGTGCGGGCGGCGGTCGACGAGGACGTCCACCTGATCGGCCTGTCGATCCTGTCCGGGTCCCACGGCGAGCTGATCCCCGAGGTGCTCGAGCGTTTGGCGGCCGAGGACGCCGCCGACATCCCCGTCGTCGTGGGGGGGATCATCCCCGCCGAGGACGCCGTGGCCCTGCGGGAGGCCGGGGTGGCGGCGGTCTACACGCCGAAGGACTTCGAGGTGTCGCGCCTCATCGAGGAGATGGCCGACCTGGTGGGGCGCTAGATCAGAGCTCGTCGAGGAGGTCGCCGAGCAGGCCGTTGAAGGCCTCCGGCGCCTCGGCGTGCGGCGCGTGGCCGGCGCCGGGGATGACCTGGACCTCCCCGCGCCACAGCGTCGGCGCCTCGACCCCGCGGAGGTAGTCCAGGCTGACGAGCTGCTCGCCCTCGCCGTGGAGGACGGCGAGGGGGATGCGCATCCCGGCCACGACCTCGAGCTCGTCGGCGAAGCGGCCCTCGCCGATGCTCGCCATCAACCCGCTCCGCGCGCCGCCGTGCGTCGCGAGGATGTCGGCGGTGAACGGCTCGGTGCCGAGCGTCGAGCCCGGCGCGAGGAACGAGGCGGCGTAGGCCTCCGCGCCAGCGGTGTCGACGTCCGCGGTGAACCCGACGTCCATCGCCGGGTTCGGCAGGAAGGCCTGATCCATCGCCGGCGGCTTCCCCACCGGCGGGGTCCCGAAGATCGCCACCGCCGCCAGGTCGTCGCGGAGCGGGACGGCCTCCAGGGCGATGTGGCCGCCGAGGGACCAGCCGACCAGCACCGCGCCGGTCGCGTCGAGGGCATCGAGGACCTGGGCGACGACCGCCGCGTAGCCGGGCATCGAGTAGTCGGCCGGATCTGCGGCTCGGTCGCTCGCGCCGTGGCCCGGCAGGTCCAGGGCGATCAGCCGGGCGCGGTCGACCAGCGGGCTGTCGAACTGGCGGGCCCAGGTGCCCGACGACGCGCTGTTGCCGTGGATCAGCACGACCGGCCGTCCCTCCCCCTCCTCCCGCACCGCGATCCGCATCCCGCCTGCCGTGATGTGCGCCATGGGCGGGAGCCTACGCCTGGCCGGGGGGCACCACGTCGGCGATCAGGGCGCGGTGGTCGGTGCCGGGCACGTCGACGACCTGCATGCCCGCAGGGCGCCACCCCCCGTCGACGAGGACGTGGTCGATCGCGATGCCCGGCAGCCGGAA
The DNA here is from genome assembly GCF_964222135.1 of Euzebya sp. NCBI lineage: Bacteria > Bacillati > Actinomycetota > Nitriliruptoria > Euzebyales > Euzebyaceae > Euzebya > Euzebya sp. The sequence continues at coordinate 67,082 of NZ_CAXQBR010000001.1, read as the reverse complement.
GCCCTCCGCCGGCCAAGTGGGCGTTGGCCCGCGCCCCGCGGCGTCGCCCACGTCGACGTAGCCGGCGCCGACGAGCCGGCGGAATGCCACGTGGTCGAGCGTGGCGTTGAAGTCGCCCAGCAGCACGTCGACCCGGTCGAGCGCGGTCAGGCGGGCGAGCTCCTCCTGCCAGGCACCGACGTCCCCACCGCTCGGGGGGACGACGTGGACGGCGACCACTTCGACCGGGTCGGCAGCCAGCGGGTGGTCCACCGCCACGTGGACGGTGGCGTACCGGCTGGGCACCGCCTCGCGTGCGTCGAGGGGGTACCGCGACCACACCCCGGTCCCGCCGGGTCCGTCGCGCAGGTCCACCGCGCGGTGCGGGAGGACGTCGCCCAGCCCCACATCCTCGAGGGCGTCGAGCGCCTCGGGGGTCAGCTCCTGCAGGGCGAGGACGTCGACCCCCGTGGCGATCCCGCGAACCTCGACGGGATCGGCTCGCCCGTACAGCAGGTTGAGGGTGCCCACCCGCACCGCCGCCCCACCACCCGTCGCGGCGCCGGCCCCGTCGCCAGCCACCAGCCGCGGCACGAGCGGCAGCACCCCCACCACCACGGCGACGGTCAGCACCGCCGCCGGACGTGGCTGCCGCACCAGCCAGACCATGACGGCGAGGACCGCGGCCGCACCGAGGGCGTAGGGGTAGAAGGCCATCCCCTGCACGAGCACCCGCCCGCGGTCCCAGCCGCCCAGCCGGACGGCGACGCCGAGGACGACGAGCGCGGTCAGGACCCACGACGCCACGCCGATCACCGGCCGCCCCACACCTCCCCGCCCTGCCCGGGTCAGACCGCCACCGGCGGCAGCTCGGCGTCGACGGGGTACCCGGCGTCCTCGAGGACCTCGACGAGGTGGGTGATGTGCGAGGGGCCGCGGGTCTCGAGCTCGAGGACGACCTCCACCTCGAGCACCCCCAACCGCGTGTTGAGGCGGTGGTGCTCGACGGCGATCACGTTCGCCTTCGCGTCTGCGACGATCCCGAGGAGGGTGGCGAGGGCACCGGGCCGGTCCACCATCCGGGTGGTGACCACGAGGTAGCGCCCCTCCTCGTACAGGCCGGACTGGATGATCCGGTTGAGCAGGAGCGGGTCGACGTTCCCGCCGGACAGCACGGCGACGGTCGGGCCGTCCACCTCGACCGCTCCCTCGAGCAACGCCGCCAGCGCAGCGGCGCCCGAGGGTTCCACGACCTGCTTGGCCCGCTCGACCAGCAGCAGGACGGCGCGGGCGATCGCCTCGTCCGACACCGTCACCACGTCCTCCACCAGCGCAGCCATGTGCGCGAGCGTCAGCTCACCCGGGCGCTTGACCGCGATCCCGTCGGCGAACGTCGTGGTCTCGTCGAGGGTGACCGGGTGTCCGGCTGCGAGCGACGCCACCGCGCTGGCCGCCCCCGCGGCCTCGACCCCGATGATCCTGACCTCGGGGCGGCTCCCCCTGATCGCCGCGGCCATGCCGCTGATCAGGCCGCCACCGCCGATCGGGACCACGACCGTCCGGACCTCGGGGGCCTGCTCGAGCACCTCGAGCCCGACGGTGCCCTGCCCGGCGATGATGTCGCGGTGCTCGAAGGGGGGGATGAACGCCGCGCCGGCCTCTGCGGCGTGGGCCTTCGCGGCCGCCAGGGCGTCGTCGAACCCGGCGCCGTGCAGGACCACCTCCGCCCCGTAGCCGCGCGTGGCCTCGACCTTCGGCAGCGGCGCGTCGACGGGCATGAACACCGTCGCGGTCACGTCCAAGCGGCTCGCGGCCAGCGCCACGCCCTGGGCGTGGTTGCCCGCGGAGGCGCAGACGACACCGGCCGCCTTCTCCTCGTCCTCGAGCTGGATGATGCAGTTCGTCGCCCCGCGGATCTTGAACGAGCCGGTGCGCTGCAGGTGCTCGCACTTCAGCAGCGTCGGGTGGCCGACCAGCTCGCTGACCGCGCGCGACTCCTCCATCGGCGTGACCTGGGCCAGGCGGCCGATGCGCGACCGGGCGGCGGCGACGTCCTCGGCGGTGACGAGCTCCATCGGGCGATCCTAGGTCCTGGGCCGTCGCCGGCCGCCGCCTGCCGGTCAGGCCTCGTCGCCGCCGCTGCTCCTCGCGCGGTGGGCGGCCACGTGGACCCGGTTGGCGCAGGTCCGCGAGCAGAACCGCTGCCGCCCGTTGCGGGTGGTGTCGACGAACACGTCGTCACACGCCGGGCAGACGCCGAGGCGGTCGGCGCCGTAGTCGCAGAGGACCAGGGCGAGCGCCATCGTCATCGACGCCCCGATGCAGCGGAGGTGCCCGGCGCTCGGCGGCACGTAGTGCATGTGGTAGCCCTGGCCGTCGTGGTCGACGACGTGCGGGTGGGGTTGGTACAGGGCGATCAGGTCGTTGAGGACGCGGACCTTCTCATCCAGCGCCTCGGCGGTGAAGACCTGCCGGAGCCTGCCGGCGAGGTGGCTGAGCCCATCGATGTCGAGCGGGTCGTCACCGACCTCGAAGCGCTTGACCAGGTCGCGGATGACGTCGTCGTCCGGCGTCTCGTCGGCGTTCGCCAGGGCGTTCGCCAGGCCGACGGTCTCGGCCATCGTCCTGGTCGTGTAGTGGCCGTAGTCCATGCGCTCCCCCGGGAGTAAGGGCTGAACCGATCCGCGGAGCTTACCCGGCGGCTCATCCCCCGATGCGGCCCCTGGCGCTCCGACCCTGCATCATGGGGGGCGTGAGCGAGCCCACTCCCCGCGATCCGCTGGCCGTCGAGTCCCCGAGCCGGAACGGCACCTTCTTCGTCGTCGCCTCCGGGGTGTTCCTGGTCACCTTCCTGGTCTTCATCCTGGTGGTGTCCCCCCGCCTGCAGGACCAGCTGGGGCTGACCGAGGGGGCCGTCGACTTCCCCACCCCGTCGGTCCGCACCGAGGTGCCGCTCACCGCCGAGGGCGACGAGGTCGGGAAGGCGATCTGGGACGCCGGCGGCGTGTGCGCCGAGGTCATCGACTCCGCCGGCAGCATCTTCCGGACGTGCGCCGAGCCCGACGTCCTGCGGGGCATCTGGGGGATCGACGCGCCGGACGAGGCCACGCCCGCGTACGTGATCGTGGCCGCCCCACCGGAGGCCGCGACCGTGACGATCACCACCACCGACGGCGACGAGGTCGAGGTCGCCACACAGGCCCGGGACCTGCCGGCGGCCTGGGCGATCGCGCCCCTGCCCACCGGGGCGGTCGTGGCGGAGGTGGCGACGTTCGACGACGACGGCGCGGACATGAGCGTCGGCGAGTGCGGTGTGGAGGACGCCCCCGAGGGCGGGCCGCGCCGCCTGGCCGGCGGCTGCCTCGTACCGCGGGAGGACTGAGCGCCGCCGCAACTGCCCCGGTCAGACGGGTGGCCAGGGGTACCAGCGGTGGTCCGGGTCGATGTCCGGCATCGCTTCCATCCCCGCCACCTGTCCGGCGCGGGCGGCCAGGACCCGGACCTCGCTCGCCGTGAGGAGCTCGTCGAGCCGCTCGGCGAAGGGCTCCCCGTCGCGGATGCAGCGCCGCAGGCGCTGCAGGTCGTCCGCCCAGGCGGCGGCGAAGGGGACGTGGGAGAGGTCCCAGATCACCGTGCGCAGCTTCGGCTCGACGTGGAACGTCAGCCCGTTGTCGATGCCGTAGATCCGATCGTCGCGGGCGTGCCGCAGGACGTGGCCACCCTTCCGGTCGGTGTTGTTGACCACCATGTCGAACATCGCCATCTGCGCGAGCGGCACGTCGAAGCGTCCGTCGTCGGATTCGATCAGGGTGAAGTAGTGCTCGGTCGGGTCGTGGGGGACGAACAGCTGCAGCGAGCCGGGTCCGCGGGGGCCGTCGCGCTCGACCGTCGGGGGGACCAACCCCCAGCCGAGGAACTCGCTGAGCTCGTAGGCGGCGACCTCGCGCAGGTACAGCTGCCCGGGGAAGTCCCACAGCGGCCGCTCGTGCGACCCCGGCTTGTAGATGGCGAAGAGGTTCTGCTCGGCGGGCCCGAGCCGGCACAGCATCGTGCCGTTGCTCGCGTCGCTGATCACCCCGAGCGGCTCGAGCTCGTCGGCCCGCAACCGGCGGCAGCCCTCCTCGTGGTCGTCGACGAAGCCGACGGTGCTGGCGTCGAAGGCGGCTGAGGTCATGGAGCGTCGAAGGCGGCGGAGGTCACGGGGCGGCGGTCACGGCGCGGCTGCGGTCAGATCCGCTTCGGGCCCGAGCCGTTGGTCAGCGGGCAGCCCATGCAGCCGGCGAGGGGGTCGCGGAGGCCCTCGCACACGTTGCAGCGCTCCCGTCCGCCGTGCTCCACGGCGAAGGCCGCGAAGGCGGCGAGCCCGACGAGCTGGTCGCGATCCATGACGAAGCGGGCGGTGGCGGGCTCGGGATCGGCGTCGTCGTCGAGCAGCTCCGGATCGGTGATCAGCTCGGTGGCCTGCAGGACGAACAGCTCGCCCTCCTCGTCGCTGCCGAGGCTCATCTGCCCGGCACGCCAGATCGGCTGGACCGGCCCGTGCAGCTCGAGGTCGGAGTCGACGTCGTCCGGGGTGACGGTGATGCCGACGCGTTCGAGCAGCTCCTGGGCCAGCTCGGCCAGCGACCGGACCTGGCCCTTCTCGACCACCAGGGCGACGTACCGCCCGTCCTTGCGGGCCTGCACGTAGAAGGTGCGGTCGCCGGGCGGGCCGATCGAGGAGGCGGTGATCCAGTCGACGGGCTCGAAGGAGACGTCGTCGCTCATGTGGAGGGTGAGGGGGAGGGGCGGGGGACGTGGTTGAACGACACCAGCGAGGGGCGTTGGCCCTTGCCGGTGCGGAGGACGGTGATCGAGGCGGGGTGGACCTCGAGCCTCTGGAAGGTGTCGAGGGGCATCCCGACGTAGAAGGCGACCACGGCCTTGATGATGTCGGCGTGGCTGACGACCGCCACCAGCTTCTTGTCGTGGCGGGCGGCGATCTCCTCGATCGCCGTGGCCGCGCGCTCCTGGGCGGCGCGGATCGACTCGCCGTCGGGGAACGTGACGAGGGACGGGGTCTGCTGGATGACCGGCCACATCTTGGTCCGCGTGAGGGGCTTCAGCGGTCGGTCCGTCCAGCGGCCGTAGTCGACCTCGATGAGCCCCTCGGCCGGCCTGACCGTCAGCCGGTGCGGCCGGGCGACGATCTCGGCGGTCTCGGTCGTACGCGGCAGCGGCGAGGCGTAGACGGCCTTCAGGTCGACGTCGCGCAGGTGCTGGCTGGCCGCCTCGGCCTGCGCACGACCCGTCTCGGACAGCGACGCGTCGGTCCGCCCGCCCAGTCGGGAGCCGGTGGCGGCGGTGACGGCGTGTCGCAGGAGGTAGATCGTGGCGGCCATCGACCGGCGAGCCTACCCGTGGCCGCAGCGGCCACGGAGCCGCCAGTCGCGGGCCGTCCGGCCTGGGTCGCCGCCCCGGCCGGGGACTATCGTGAGCCCATGAGCGACGACTTCAGGACCGAACGTGACTCGATGGGCGAGATGCAGGTGCCTGCCTCCGCCTACTACGGCGCCCAGACGCAGCGGGCGGCCGAGAACTTCCCGATCTCGGGGATCCGGATCCCCCGCGCGCTGATCAAGGCGCTCGGCCAGATCAAGGCCGCCGCAGCTGTGGTGAACGAGGCCAAGGAGGTCATCACGGCCGAGCAGGCCGACGCGATCGGCCGAGCGGCGCAGGAGGTCATCGACGGCGACCTCGACGAGCACTTCGTCGTCGACGTGTACCAGACCGGGTCGGGCACCTCGTCGAACATGAACACCAACGAGGTCATCGCCAACCGGGCGACGGAGGTCCTCGGCGGCGACCTCGGCTCCAAGCTGGTCCACCCCAACGACCACGTGAACGCCGGCCAGTCATCCAACGACGTGTTCCCGACCGCCGTCCACGTCGCCGCCTACCAGGCGTGCGCGGACGACCTGCTCCCGGGCCTCGACCACCTGCAGTCGGCGCTCGAGGAGAAGGCCACCGCCTTCGCCGACATCGTGAAGTCCGGCCGCACCCACCTGATGGACGCCGTCCCGGTCACGCTGGGCCAGGAGTTCAGCGGCTACGCCCGCCAGATCGCCCTCGGCCGCGCCCGCGTCGAGGCGGCGCTCGAGCGCGTCGCCGAGCTGCCCCTGGGCGGCACCGCGGTCGGCACCGGGCTGAACGCGCCGGAAGGCATGACCGAGGGTGTGATCACCGAGCTGCGGTCCCTCACCGGGCTCGACGCCCTGCGCGAAGCCGACAACCACTTCGAGGCCCAGGGCGCCCGCGACGCGCTGGTCGAGCTGTCCGGCGCGTTGAAGGTCAGCGCCGTCAGCCGGACCAAGATCGCCAACGACCTGCGCTGGATGGGCTCCGGCCCGCGGACCGGGCTGATGGAGATCCGCCTGCCCGAGATCCAGCCGGGCAGCTCGATCATGCCGGCGAAGGTCAACCCGGTGATCCCCGAGTCGGTGACCCAGGTCGCCGCCCAGGTGATCGGCAACGACGCGGCGGTGACCGTCGGCGGCCTCAGCGGCAACTTCGAGCTGAACGTCTACATCCCGATGATGGCCCGCAACGTGCTCGAGTCGATCTCGCTGCTCGCGAACACCTGCCGGAACTTCGTCGACAAGTGCATCGACGGGATCGAGGCGAACGAGGGCCGCGCCACCGAGCTGGTCGAGAAGAACCTGTCGACGGTGACCGCGCTGGTCCCGGCGATCGGCTACGACAAGTCCGCGAAGCTCGCCAAGCAGGCGCTCGAGGAGGACCGGCCGCTCCGCGAGGTCGTGAAGGCCGAGTCAGGCCTGTCCGAGGACGAGGTCGACCGGATCCTCGACATGAAGCGCATGACGGAGGGCGGGGTCCTCTAGAGGGGCTAGGGATCGCTCGGGTGCGCGTGCGCGCGACGAGTTCGAGCGCGATCGGGGCCTCCCTCGCCTGACGGCGAGGTTCGGCGCGATCCTGAGCTGCAGAGCGCCACGACCTTGGGCGCCATCGGGGCCTACTTCGCCTCATGGCGAAGTAGGCCCCGATCGTGCACCCCCGGCGTGCCGGCGTGCACCCCCGGCGTGCCGGCGTGCCGACGCGGGCCTACGGCGACGCGACGGCGGGGCTGTCGAGCAGCGCGGGCTCGAGGGCGGCCTGCAGCTCGGGGAGGGAGGGGACCTCGCCGGCGACGAAGAAGGTGTCCCGCACCTCGGGGCCGAGCGTGGCGACGAGCGCGCCGAGCAGCTCGGTCCCGAGGTCGCTCAGCACCCGGGAGACCCGGAACAGCGCCCCGGGGCTGGCGGGCCCGTGGACGTCGACGCGCGTGGTCGCCCCCTCGACCGAGATCCGCACCCGGACGGCGACGGGCTCGGCCAGCGCCGGCGGCCGGGCGTCGCGGGCCCGCTCGCGCCGTTCGACCGCCTGCGCGACGTCGAGGCGACCTCGGGCCGCGGCGTCGAGGTCCGCCGTCACCGCCGCCCAGTCGACCTGGTCGGGCGCGGTCACGACGAACCAGTCGAGCGCCGCCCCGCCGGTGTGGGTGAACACCCGGGCCTTCAGCACCTCGATCCGGTAGGCGGCGAGCACGCCGACCAGGTCGGCGAAGAGCGCGTGGCGGTCCGGCGCGGCGATGGACACCAGCTCGGTCGACGGGACCGGACCGGGGCGCACGTCGGCGGCCAGACCGTCGCCGCAGGTCGCCATCAGCCGCGTGTGGACGGCGAGCTGCTCGGGGCTCGCGTCGCGGACGTACCGCGACGGCAGCCCCTCGGCGACGGACCGCAACCGCCCCTCGTCCCCGCCCGCGGCCACGGCGGCACGGATGATGACATCCGGCGCGGTGGGGCGGTCGAGGATGCCGACGTCACCCTGCAGGAGGGCCCGAGCGCGCTCGTAGAGCCGCCGGATCAGCAGGTCCTTCCACTCCGACCAGGCCGGGGGACCTGTCGCCCGGCTGTCGGCGAAGCTGAGCAGGTAGAGCCCGTCGAGGGTCTCCACGTCGCCGATCCGGATCGCGACCCGCTCGACCTCGGCGGGGTCCTCGATGTCGCGTTGGGTCGCCACGTCGGGGAGGACCAGGTGGTGGCGGATCAGCCGCGCGATCCGGTCGGCGCGCTCGGTGCTGCACCCCATGTGGAGGGCCCACTCGCGGCCGACGGTCTCCCCCGCCACCGAGTGGTCGCCGGGCCAGGCCTTGCCCACGTCGTGGAGCCAGGTGCCGAGGACCAGGCCGTCGGGGTCCTCCATGGCGGCGTAGATGTCGGCGTGGGCGGCGTCGATGCGGCCGTCGGCCACGTCGGCGAGCCAGGCGGCGGCGTGCATCGCGTGGGTGTCGAGGTCGTAGGTGTGCAGCGGGTTGCGCTGGGGGCGGCCGCGGACGCGCTGCCACTCGGGCAGGTAGGCGTCCCACAGCCCGAGGTAGTCGGCGTCGCCCATCGCGGCCATCCCACCCCGGCCGGCCCGCAGCACCGACACGAACGCGTCGCGGGTCGCGTCGTCCCACGGCAGCGACCCGACCCCCTCGACCTCGCGGCGCAGCCGCATGGCGCTGCGGCGGCCGAGGACCGTCCCGTTGGCCGCGGCGGCGGCCCCCGCCCGCATGCCGAGGGAGGGGTCGCCCGCCAGGTGGGCGTCGGCGGCGACCTCGACGAGGCCGTCGACCAGCACCAGCCCGTGGCCGACGGGTTCGGGCAGGGGCCGCCGTCGGCGCCGGCCCCGCGTCGCGTCCGCCAGCATGACCGGCCAGGTCCGGGCGTGGAGGTGGGCGATCGTGCGGGTGGCCAGGCCGACGTCGCGGAGCAGCTCGTCGCCGTCGGCCATCCCGAGGGCCGTCGCGGCCTCGTCCTGGAGGTCCAGGCGCAGCGTGTTCCGCACGCCGCGTCCGCCGACGAGGTGCAGGGCGCAGCGCGCCGCGAGCAGCCGCTCCCCCGCGTCGGCGAGCAGGGCCCGGTCCTCCGCCCCCAGGTAGCGGGCGCCGACCAGCGGGTCGAGTCCGGCCTCCCCGAGCAGGATCGCCCCGGCCCAGCGCAGCGAGTGGAGGTCGCGCAGCCCACCGGTGCCGTCCTTCAGGTCCGGCTCGAGCGCGCCGGGTGATCCGCCGTGGCGGCGGTGCCGCTCGGCGTCGGCGGCGACGATCTCCTCGGCGAACGCGCCCCCGCTGCGGCGCAGCCACCGCGTCACCCGGGCGGACAGGTCGTCGGCCATCCCGACGGACCCGGCGACGAGGCGGCGGTCGGTCAGCGCGGTGGCGGTGTCGATCCGGTCACCGGTGGAGCGGATCGCCTCCTTGGTCGTCCGCACCGCGTGCCCGACGGACAGTCCCGCGTCCCACAACGGGTAGCAGAGGGCCTGGACCAGGGCCTCGAGGTCCAGGCTCGCCCAGCCGTCGTGCAGCAGGAGGAGGTCGATGTCGGACCGCGGGCACAGCGACCGCCGGGCGTAGGACCCGAGGGCGACGACCGCCACGCCGCCGGACACCCGCCGCGACGACGCCTGGAACCGCGCCAGGTGCTGCTGGAGGGACCGGTCGACCCGCGCGGTCCACTCGAGCGCCCACGGCCGTCCCGGCCGCGCGTCGACCGCGTCGACGTCGAGGTCGGGGAGCACCCCGCTCAGAGGGCGTCCGGCCCCTGCTCACCGGTCCGGATGCGGATGACGTCGTCGAGGGGCATGACCGCCACCTTGCCGTCGCCGATCTTGCCGGTGCGGGCCGACTTGACGATGGCGTCGATGACCCCGTCGACCTGGTCGTCGTCGACCATGACCTCGATCTTGCTCTTCGGCACGAAGTCGACCTGGTACTCGGCGCCCCGGTAGACCTCGGTGTGCCCGCGCTGACGGCCGAAGCCGCGCGCCTCCGACACCGTCAGCCCGGCGACACCGACCTCGCGGAGGGCCTCCTTGACGTCCTCCACCTTGAACGGCTTGACGATCGCCATGACGAGCTTCATCTCATCTCCTTCGTGAGCTGCCCCGAACGGGACGGAGCACAGCGGGGTCTGAGCCTAGTCAGGGGACCGTTACTGCCCAATGCGCACGCCGTTTCCGACTGGTTACAGCCTCAGCCGAGGAGACCGCGCCGGAACGCGTGGGCCACGAGCTCGGTGCGGTCGTGCACCTCGAACTTCTTGAACAGGTTCTCGAGGTGCTTCTGCGCGGTCCGCGCGCTGATGCCGAGCTGCTCGGCGATCTGGCGGTTGCCCATGCCCTCCGCGACCAGCTCGAGGACCTCCTGCTCGCGGGTGGTCACGTCCGGTCGGCCCATGGGGACGCCGCGCTGGGCGTCCTCCAGCAGCTTGGGGACGAACTCCTGGCCGATGACGGTCTCACCGGCGACGGCGGACCGGATGCCGGCGGCCAGGTCGGCCCCGGCCACGCTCTTCAGCAGGTAGCCGTCGGCGCCGGCCGCCAGCGCCTCGCGCAGGTTGCGGGAGGTGTCGTGGACGCTGAGCATCATGATGGTCACGGTGGATCCGGAGGCGCGGAGGCGCCGAGCGACCTCCACCCCCTCCTCGTCCCCGAGCCGCAGGTCGAGCAGGACCAGGTCCGGCTCGGACTCGCCGACCACGGCGACGGCCTCCTCCACGGTGCTGGCCTCCCCGACCACGTCGATGTCCTCGTACTGGCCGAGGAGGCTCTGGAGCCCCTCCCGCACCAGCGAGTGGTCATCGACGATCACCACACGGATCGTCTCGGTCACCTCGGCTCGACTCCCTGTCCGTCGTGGGCTGGTGGAGGGTACGACTAGGCCGACGGGATGGCTAGGACGTAGTCGTCGACCTCGTCGTCCCACTCCATCGAGATGATGTCCCGCGTCCGCGCGGCCTTGCAGAACTGCAGGAAGCCGCCGAAGCCGAACCGCTTCTCGCTGAAGTCGGGCTGGACGGCGCGGAGCTTGTCCTTCAGCCCCGACAGCGGCGTGGGCGCGTGCGCCTCGACGGTGCGCCGCAGCAGCGCGAACGCGTCCTCCTCGTTCTTCGACGCCTCGGGGAAGCTGACCTCGGGGTCGCCCTTGGCCGGCCCGACGCTCAGCTCGACGACGCCCTTCGACTCGAGGTCGCGGAGCATCTCACCGAACCCGCGGAAGCCGAAGTCGGCCTCGTTGAACGTGGGGTCCTTCCGGATCATCGCCCGCTTCAACCCGGACGCGAGCACGACCCCGTCGGCGCTGCGCTGCAGACCCGACAGGGTCTGGGTGACGAGCTTGCCGATGTCGGTGTCGCGGTCGACGTCCTCGGTCGGCTCGTCGTCCTCCTCCGGCGGCGGAGGGGGTGGAGGGGTCGCGTCCTTCGCCGGTTCCCGACGGCTGTCGCCGCCGCTGGGCCGACCACCGCCCCCGCCGCGGCCGCGGCCGCCGCCGCCCTTCTTCTTCTTGCGCGGCAGGTCGACGCCCTCGATCCGCTCGTAGAAGAGGAACTCGTCGCACGCCGGTGGCAGCAGGTTGGACGTCGAGGCCTCGAGGCCGACGCCGATCACCCGCTTGTTCAGCTCCCGCAGCTTGTTGACCAGGGGTGTGAAGTCGCTGTCGCCGGTGCAGATCACGAAGGTGGTGATGTAGTCGCGCTCGAAGACGAGCTCGACCGCGTCCACGGCCATCTTGATGTCCGCGGCGTTCTTGCGGACCGCACCCATCCGCTGGGGGATCTCGATGAGCTCCACGTTCTCCTTGGTCAACATGCGCCGGTCGTCGTCGAAGTACGACCAGTCGGCGTAGGCGCGGCGGACCACCACCCGCCCCCGCTCGGCCAGCGCGTCGGCGAGGGGGCGGAGTGCGAACTGCATCCCGCGCAGGTCCTCGCGCGCGCCGATGGCCAGGTTCTCGTAGTCGAGGAATAGCGCGATGCGCTCCTCGTCGGTCGTCATGGTCGGTCGATGCTCCTCTGGGGCAGTCGGACGTTGCGGTCGGCGGCAACCATACGCGTACCCTCGATCGGGTGGATCCCACCCCGGTCACCGCCGACCTGATCCTGCGCCGCCACCTGGAGCAGATCGGGCTGGCCGAACCGGGGACGCCCACCGGGGATGCGCGGGGAAGCGGGTTGGGCCGCGCGGTCGCGGCCTGCCGGGCACAGGCGCACGGCCTGACCCTCGCGCTGGCGGCCGCACGACGGGGGGTGGTCGGCGCCCGCCCCCTCGACCGGCCGCTCCGCCGTGACGCCCTTGCTGACCTGTGCGTCGAGCTCGAGGCCAGCGCAGCCGGCACCGCCCGCGCCGCCGCCCTCGCCGACGAGGTGGCCCGCGGCGCGGCCGGGGTGGAGGGGTCGCTGGCGCTCCGCGGCCTGGTCCCGGTCGTGACGCTCACCGCGACGACCGCGGCGGTCGCCGCGGCGGTGGAGGCGGTCACGTCCCTCGCCGGTGATCCCAGCGGATCCGGGCTCGTGGCCGACGCGGTCGCTCTTGCCGTCGGCGGGGCGGTCGACGGGGGCGGTCCCGACGACCTCGCGCTCGAGCTGCTGCGCGCCGCGGTGGACGAGGGCGCGCTGTCCGCCGTCCTGGCTGACGCGGCAGAGCAGATGGCCGGGATCGACCGACCGGCGCTGGCGGACACCGTCCACCTGCTGACCGACCAGATCCGCGTCCTGATCGACGCCGCGGAGGCCTTCGCGGAGGTCGACGTCGCCGATGTGGAGACCGGCATGCGGACCTACGCGCTGCACCTCGGCCACGTCTGCGCCGCCGTCGCCCTGGTGGTCCACGCCGCCCACCGCCTGGACGCCGACGACGACGGGACCGGCGTGGCCGTGGTCGATCGCTACGTCGCACGCCACCTCGGCGACCGGCGCTCGCCGATCCCGACCCCGCAGCGCCGGGCGGCGGCTGACACGATCCTCGCCTCGGTGCTCTCCGACGTCTGAGCCACCGCCGGTCCGGGCCGTGCGACACTGCAGGTGTCGAGGGGGCGTGGCCCAACTGGCAGAGGCATCCGACTTAAAATCGGTTCAGTGTGGGTTCGAACCCCACCGCCCTCACCGCGGCGCTCCCGCGCGCGATCAGGCGACGCGGGCGAGGCCCTCGAAGGCGCGCTCGGTCGAGGACAGGAAGGCGCGGAGCACGTCGTCGGGCTCGAGCCCGCGGGCCTCGCACTCCGCCCAGCGGTCCTCCTCGACGGCGATCGCGCAGGCGAGCAGGTCGCCGAGGACCCCCTCGCGGCGGCCGATCGCGCGGGACAGGTCCTCGGGCAGCGGCAGCTGGGCCAGCACCGCCGGCATCGGTAGGTCGACGAGCGCGTCGAGGATGCTGAGGAGCCCGACGGTGTAGGCGGCGTGGGGGGAGGCCCCGGGGTGGTCCTCGGCCAGGAGCTCGCACATGTGGGCACGCACCAGCGCGGTGTTGACCAGCTCGAGGGACTTGCCCGCCACGCCGGACATGGCGAGCAGGCTGGCCCAGGACCGGATGCGGTCCAGCCCGACGTAGATCACCGCGGCGCGGATCGAGTCGACCCGGTTGCGCAGGCCGACGGCGGCGGAGTTGACGAACCGGAGGACGCTGGTGGACAGCCCGGGGTCGCCGGCGATGACGTCGATCATGTCCTCGAGGTCCACGGCGGGGTCGTTGAGGCGGCTGATCAACCGGAGGGTGCGCATCCGGTCGCCCGGCACCCGACGGCCCTCGACGACGTGGGGGCGGGCGTAGTGGTAGCCCTGGAAGAGGTGGAAGCCGAGAGCACGGGCACGCAGGTGCTGCTCGGGGGTCTCGACCTTCTCAGCCACGAGCGTGACACCCGGCCGCCGGTGGCGGGGCAGCTCGCGCGCGATGGTGTCGAGGTCCACCGCCTGGAGGTCGACCTTCAGGATCTTGACGTACCCCAGCAGCGGATCCCAGCGGGGGTCGAAGGTGTAGTCGTCGAGGGCGAGGGTGTAGCCGTCCCGGGCCAGTCGGCGGACGGCTGCGATGAGCTCGTCGTCGACCTCGACGTCCTCGAGCACCTCGAGCACGACCTGGTCGCGGTCGAACGGGATCAACGGCTCCACCAGGAACCGGCGCGTGAGGTTGACGAACGCGAGCCGCTTGCCGACCAGGCGCTCGAGCCCGAGGTCGAAGAAGGTGTTGAGCATGGTCACCGAGGACGCGCGGTCGCCGTCCCAGGTGAGGTCGGCCTCGGCGGGCCGGTAGAGCAGCTCGTAGCCCACGACCCGTCCGCAGCGGTCGAGGATCGGCTGGCGGCCGACGCGGATGTCCGCGCCGACGGCCGAGGCCCCCGGCCCCTGCCGAACTCCGGTCATCGGTGTGTCAACCCCTCCACGTCCTCGTCATCGACTGCGTCCTCACCGGGTTCGATCGGCGGCTCGGCGTCCGGTCTGAGCGGTCAGACCGTGGAGGGTCGCATCCCGCCGTCGACGCGCCCCGCGACGTGGTGTGGCGTCGGGTGCGCGGAGCGGCCATAGTCGCCGGGTGAGCGCCTCGCCCGACCTGCCCGCGCCGGACCGGCCCCTGCCCGAGGAGCCCGACCAGGCGCTGCAGCCTGTCCCCGACCACGCCCACACCGTGGTCGTCCCGATCGCCAACCCCGACACGGCCGTGGAGCTGCTGGCGCTCGCCCGCGCCCTCGTCCGCCGCGACGGGGGACGGGTCATCGCCCTGGTCGTGGTCCTCGGCGACGCGGACGCCGAGGCGAACCTCGACCGGACCGAGGCGGTCGAGGCCATCGTCGACACGGCCCGTGCACGCGACGGCCGGACCGCGCTCGAGGTGGTGACCCGTCCGGCGTCGAGCATCGCCCGCGGGATCCTCGACACCGCTCGGGAGGAGCGCGCCGACCTCGTCGTGCTGGGCGTCCAGGCGCCGACGCCGGGCGGGGTGGCGATCGGCGGGATCACCGAGCCGGGGATCGCCGCCGCCGCCGGCGACGTGCTGGTGTACCGCCGGGGCCTGCACGGCCGGGGGCTCGAGTCCATCGAGGGCATCACCATCGGCGTGGACGGCTCCGCCGACGCGCGGGTCGCGGCGCGGACGGGCATGATCCTCGCCGAGGGCCTGACCCTGCCGGCCGCGGCAATCCACGTCCAGCCGCGCGGTGAGGACGACGACACCGCGGCGCGCACCCTCGACTCCGCGCTGCGCGGCCTCGACGGCGAGGAGCGGTGCCGTCGCCGCGTGGTGCAGGCCACCACCGCGGCCGAGGGGTTGTGCGAGGCCGTGCCGCCGAGCCACCTGGCGGTGGTCGGGTTCCACACGACGTCGGACCTGACCGGGAGCCGGCTCGGGCGCACGACCAGGCGGACGCTCGACGCGCTGCGCGGGCCGGTGCTGGCGATCTCCCGCCCGCAGCGGCTGTCCGGTCCCGAGGAGGCGGTCCGGCGGGTCGTGCGGCACCTGCGCCCACGGCTGACCGAGGCGGAGGAGCAGTCGCTCGTCTGGCACGCCCGGCTGGACGCGATCGCGAGCACCGACTTCGTGGTGCTGTCGGTCGTCTCGGCGATGCTGGCCACCCTCGGCCTGCTGCTCGACTCCGCGGCGGTGATCATCGGCGCGATGCTCGTGGCGCCGCTCATCAGCCCGCTCGTGGCGTTCGGCACCGCGATGGTCGACGGCGACGTCCGGACCCTCAGGCGGGCGGCGGCGACGAGCGCGCTCGGGTCGGTGCTGGTGGCGTTGACCGCCGCGGTCATCGGCGTGCTCGCCGGGCCGGACGCGGCGACCCAGGAGATGCTCAGCCGGGGGTCGCCGTCGATCCTCGACGCGGGGGTCGCCGCGGCGTCGGGGGTCATCGGGGGGTACGCGAGCGCACGACGGGGCATCCCCGCCGCGCTGGCCGGCGTCGCCATCGCCGCGGCCCTCGTGCCCCCGATCTGCGTGTTCGGCCTGGCGCTGACCCTCGACGTGCAGCTGGCGATCGGCTCCGGTCTGCTGTTCGTCACCAACATCACGTTCATCGCGGTCGCGGCGGCGGGCGTCCTGCTGTGGCTCGGCGTCCGGCTCGAGCCGACGGGGCGCCGGCGGACCCGCTACGTCAGGTTGACCGCGCCCGTGATGGGGATCGTGATGCTGGCGCTCGCGACCTTCGGCCTCGCCAGCCGCGGACCGGACCTCACCGGGATCGGCCGGGACGTGTCCGAGGCCCTCGGCGGGGTCGAGGTGGTCGCCGTCGAGGGCTCCCGGCGCAGCGAGGCGGTCACGGTCACGATCCGCACGGCCGAGGTGCCCGCGGAGGCGGCGCTGACCGACGCCGTGGCCGCGGTGGAGGCGGCGCACGGCGTCGCGGTGCGCGTGGCCCACCAGCCGCTCCTCGTCGACTGACGCGGCCCGCCCGTCACTCCGCCCAGGCGGCGGGTCGATCGACGACCTCAGCGCGGACCAGGGGACCGGCGGCCCGGCTGAGGTGCAGGTCACCGACGAACGGGAGCGCACCCGGCGCGGTGTGCCCGGGCACCAGCGGGGCGAGCGCGACGGTCACGTCGGCGGACACCGTCTCGCCGATGACGCCCTCGACGGGGTGGATGCCCGACGGCAGGTCGACCGCGACCAGCGGAGCAGCGGTGTGGGTCAGCGCCGCCGCCACCGACCGGACCGGTTCGCGGAGCGGTCCGTCCAGGGACCGTCCGACCAGCGCGTCGACCACGACGCCGGCCTCGGCGACCGCGGCCACCACGTCGGCGTGGGCGACGGGCGCGGTCACGTCGATCAGCGACACGTCCCCGCCATCGGCCGCCAGGCGCTCGGCGACGCCGCGACCGAGCCTGCCGGTCCGGCCGCGTCCCGCGAGCACCACCACCGGGCCGGGCGGACGGCGGACGAGTCGGTGGACCGCGCCGACCACGTCGCTGACGGCCTTGTCCCCCGAGGGTGGGGGGCCGCCGCCGTCGGGGGCCACCGCGATCGACTCGAGGTCTCGCAGCCGGGCGACGCGCCGGGTGGGGGCGGGGACCAGCCCGAAGGCCTCCGGGTCGTCCCATGGTCGCACCTGCGCCTCTGCCGGGAGGTCCTCGGGGCGGGTCCCGCCGCTCCAGGTCGGGTCCATGACCTGGAGCAGGACGCCGGTCACCACGGCGGTGGCACCCCACAGGAGCCGGCGGGGTGCGAGCTCCCAGGCCCACGTGGCCCCGGATGCGCTGAGGGGGACCGCTCGCCACCGCGCGGGCTCCCGCAGCGTCGTGGTGGACACCGTCAGCACCTCGGCGACCTCGGCGTCGTTCGGCGACAACCGGTGCGGCCGCTCCCAGACCGCCACCACCGCGGACATCCAGAACCTGGACGGCGGGATGTAGAAGGCGGGCAGGCGTCCCAGCAGGCGGACGCTGGCGGGGTCGAGCCCGATCTCCTCGACCGCCTCGCGGACCGCCGCCTCCTCGATCGTCTCACCGGGATCGACGCGCCCGCCCGGGAAGCTGATCTGGCCCGGGTGGCTCGACAGGGTGGGCTGGCGCCGGGTGTAGGTCAGCTGCAGGGCACCGTCGGGCTGCTCGGCGAGCAGGACCAGCGTGGCGCCGACCCGGGCGGTGCCCGGCGGGTCGAGGGCGTCCTCGGGGACACCGTCGAGCCCCGCGCGGAGCGCGGCGAGGGTCATGCGGCGGACGGCGCCCCGCCGCCGCGGCGCCGCTTCCCAGACAGGCTCGCGAGCTTGTCCTCCCCCCGCTGGTCCGGCTTGTCGGTCCGGACGTCGAACTTGCAGGTGAAGGACACCCGGGGCGACACCTCGAGGACGGCGTCGCCCGCGGCCCGCAGAGCGGTCATGCACTCCTCCCAGGTGCCCTCGAGCAGCGTGCCGGACGGGTCGGTGCGATGGCTGATGCCGGTCGCCTCGACCGCGTCGAGGGCACGTGCCACCTCGGCCGAGACGCTGGGCGAGCCGGTCCCGATCGGGGTCACCGAGAACCACACGAGCATGGTCGATCCTCTCCGGCCCGTTCGCGGACCATCGGTTTGCACTGTTCCATCGCCCGGTTGCCACTGTAACCACTGCGCGACGGCTGGGTGGCGGGAGGCGGGCCTCCTAGCCTTCGTCAGACCGCGTCCGCAGGGCAACGCCCAGATCAGGAGCCCAGATGGTTACCGCCTCGTACGCCGACTACGCCGAGATCGATCAGTTCGAAGGGGTCATCGCCGCCTGGAGGGCCGGCGAGATCGACGACGACGCGTTCCGGGGCAAGCGGCTGCACATGGGGTGCTACGGCATCAGGAACTCCGACACCCACATGGTGCGGGCGAAGGTCCCGGGCGGGCTGCTCGAGCCGGACCACCTGGAGGCGATCGCGGACGTCGCCGACACCCACTCCCGCGGCTTCGCACACATCACCACCCGCCAGAACTTCCAGCTGCACTTCGTCCCGACCGACGAGCTGCCGGCGCTGCTGCGGCGCTTCGCGGACGCCGGTCTGACCACGCGCGAGGCGTGCGGGAACAGCGTGCGGACCATCACCCAGTCCCACCTGGCCGGGATCGACCCCGACGAGGTGGTGGACACCCGGCCGGCGGCGGAGGCGATCACCCGGTACTTCCTGCGCCACCCCCTCACCCAGAACCTGCCCCGCAAGTTCAAGATGGCCTTCGACGGGTCGGCGAAGGACCACGCGCAGCTCGGCATCCACGACATCGGCTTCCTCGGGCGGCTCGACGGCGACGGCAACCCGGGGTTCGCCCTGTACGTGGGCGGTGGGCTCGGGTCCGCCCCGCGCGAGGCCGACCTCCTCGAGCCGTTCACCCCCGCTGACCGCGTGCTGCCCACCGTCGAGGCGATCCTCGAGATCTTCGACGAGCACGGCGAGCGGAAGAACCGCGTCCGCGCCCGCATGAAGTTCCTGTTGAAGAAGTGGGGCATCGAACGCTTCCGGGCGGAGGTGGAGACCCGCCGCCTGCGGCTCGAGCGGGAGCGGACCTACCCCTCCCTCGACGTCCCGGTGCGCCCGCGGGGCGGGTCCCACGCGGTGGACGCCCCCCCGCCCCCCGCCGGTGACGTGGTCGCGCCCGGCGCGCTGGTGGAGTACGAGCGCTGGCGCGACGCGAACGTGTTCGCCCACCGCACCGAGGACGGCTCGACCGCCTACGGCGCCTACGCGACGTTCCACCTCGGCGACGTCACGTCGACCCAGCTGCGGGCGCTCGCGAAGGTGTGGCGGGAGTTCGGTGACGCGGTGCAGCTCCGCACGACGATCCGCCAGAACCTGCTGTTCGTCGGGTTGACCGCCGAGCAGGTCCCCGCCCTGTTCACCACCCTGCACGCAGAGGGGATGGCGCTCGCCCGCGCGGAGAAGTCCGGCGACGTCGTCAGCTGCCCCGGCGCGGAGACCTGCAACCTGGCCATCACCGCCTCGCGCGGGCTCGCCGAGGCGGTCACGGCCGCGCTGCAGTCCAACGGGCTGCACGAGATCGAGGACCTGCGGATCAACATCTCGGGGTGCCCGAACTCCTGCGGCCAGCACACCACCGCTGACCTGGGGTTCAGCGGCATGGCCCGCCGCGACCCCGACGGCAACGAGGCGCCCGGCTACCGGGTGTACGTCGGTGCGCGGGTCGGCGACGGCGGCGCGAAGTTCGGCCACTACGTCGCGAAGGTGCCCGCCAAGAAGGCCCCGGACGTGGCCGTCGCCTTGGTCGAGCGGTACGCAACCGAGCGCGAGCTCGGCGAGCAGTTCGCCGACTGGGTCGCACGGGTCGACCCGAAAGCGATCAAGACGGACCTGAAGGCGCTCGACACCATGCCCGCGCTGGCCGAGGACCCCGACTTCTACGTCGACTGGGGCCACTCCGACCGCTTCGCGGTCCAACTCGGCCAGGGCGAGTGCGCCTGACCCGTCCCCACGGGCTGTGAGCCCATCGGCTGCCCACTGACCGGTGCCCCACGGCCGCCGACTGCACACTGACCGGTGCCTCACGGCCGTCGACTGCACGCTGACCGGTGCCCCAAAGCCGTCGACTGCACGCTGACCCGGAGGGTGCCAGACGACGTGCAGATGGTTGGGCCGCACCACCCGACGGCGGGCAGTTCCCGGCCCACGGCACCGGACGACGTGCAGCTGACCGCCTAGCCTGCCGGCATGCGCAGACGGGTGAAGGCCGTCGTCACCGACCTCGACGGCACGTTCTGGTGGGGACCGGCGCAGGTGCACGACTCGACCCTCCCGTCCGTGCAGACCCTGCGGCAGCGGGGCATCCCGGTGCTGTTCGCGACCGGCCGGCGGTACGCGTCCGCCCACGCCGGGTTGCACCCCCTCGGCCTGGCCGGTCCCGCCGTGCTGCTGTCCGGGGCGATCGGCGCGGACCTGCTCGACGGGAGGGAGTGGCACCGCACGGCGTTCGACGCCGAGGCCGGCGCGGCGGTGCTGGCGGCGTTCGAGGTCCACGGCCTCCCCCCG
This sequence comes from Euzebya sp., assembly GCF_964222135.1. Taxonomy (NCBI): domain Bacteria; kingdom Bacillati; phylum Actinomycetota; class Nitriliruptoria; order Euzebyales; family Euzebyaceae; genus Euzebya; species Euzebya sp. Next base: position 46,818 of record NZ_CAXQBR010000001.1, on the reverse strand, counting down.
GTCGTCCACGTCAGCGACCACGACGTCGACGCGGTCGTGCCACCGGGGTGCCGCACCCACCCCTCCCACCTGCGGGCCCTCGGCCACCCCCTGCCCGGCGACCCCCGCCCCGCCGTCGCCGCAGGGCGGGTGGTCGGGTTCGGTGTCTGCGGCCTGGGACCTGAGGACGTGGCAGCCGGCCTCGCGGTCGCCCGTGCGGTCGCGCCGTTCGCCCAGGCCTACACCGGCCCGGACCACGTCATGGGCGGGTGGACGATCATGGTCGGCCCCCACGGGGTCTCGAAGATCAGCGGCATCGAGGGGTGGTGTGCCGAGCTGGGCGTCCACCCCTGCGAGGTCCTGGCCGTCGGCGACGGGGACAACGACCTCGAGATGCTCGCGTGGGCGGGGACGTCCGTCGCCGTCACCGGCGGGTCGGCGGAGGCCGCCGGTGCCGACCACGTGATCGCCGCGCCGCAGGACGGCGGCTGGGCGACGGTCCTCGACCTCGTCCGACCGGCTCGGCTCAGGCCGGCGCGTCGCGGCGGTAGACCTGCTCGCTCAACGGGGTGAAGGGGCGGTCGCTGAACACCGCCTCGAGGGGCAGGTCGAAGAAGCGGGCGATCCGGAACGCGAGGGCGAGGGAGGGGCTGTACTCGCCGCGCTCGAGGTAGCCGATGGTGCGGTAGTGCACGTCGACGGCCTCCGAGAGCTCCCGGCGGGACAGACCCCGCTCGGTGCGGAGCACGGCGATCCGGTTGAACAGCTGGTCGGCGTCGCTCGGTCCGCGCGCCATCACGCGCTCCCGCGGACGCGGTCGCCGTCCACCGGCGGCGCCACGCCCTCCACCTCGTCGTCCTCGTCGAGGTCGTCACCGGTGTCGCGCCAGGCCACCACCGCGCTGGGCAGGGTGAACACCGCGATCACCAGCGCGAAGGCGGCGTCCAGCACCACGTCCAGGCTGATCTCGCGGCTCCCGGCGACGAGCGGGGCGCCCACGAGCGTCCACAGCGCCAGCAGGACGAGCGCGCCGCCGAGGATCCGGTAGCTGATCAGGTGCGCCTCGTCGCGGACGGCGCGCTCACGCTCGTCGAGCTGGTCGTCGGGTGCCTGCGCGAGCCGCCGCCGGAACTCGTTGACGAAGACGAAGGTGGCGATCCACAGCGCGACCGCGAGGACGACGAGCACCGCGACGGGCACGCTGTCGAAGGGCGGTCGCAGCCTGAGCCCGTCGTCGAGCACCAGCAGCGACAGCGGGTACAGGCCCACCGCACCGACCGCGGCGAGGCGCCTGAGCACGAGGGGCGGCGTTGATCGCTCTTGCTCCGGTCGTCGCCGCGTGAACATCCGCTCGAGCACCATCGGGATCACTCCTGTCGTACATCGTTCTTTCAGGTAGTAGAAATACTACATCGTTGACCCTTGGACGACAAACCTGTGACGCACCTGCCGTCACCCCCGAGGAAGGCCCAGGTGGGCCTCGAGGAGGGGCAGGACGACGTCCGGGGAGTCGCTGACCACGTCCCGTCCGGTGATCCAGGAGCGGAGATCGGCGGCGGGCACCTCGTCCACCTCCGCCACCTCGCCATCCGCCGGCGCCACGGGCCCGTCGTACGGCGCCACGAAGACCCTGCCGAGCAGGGCGGCGCCCGGAGCCTGCCACGTGACCTGGCCCAGGTCCTCGAGGTCGACGCCCGTGACACCGGCCTCCTCGGCGAGCTCGCGGCGCGCGGACTCGCGCCACCCCTCCCCCACGTCGCAGATCCCGCCGAACGCGAGGTCCCACGCGCCGGGGTAGACGTCCTTCCAGTCCGCTCGCCGGTGGACCACCACGTCGCCGGAGGGGCGCAGCACGACCACGTAGGTGCAGCGGTGCCGTGCTGCGCGTCCGCGCCGTCTGAGCTCCGCGCGCGTGACGACCTCGAGCACCTGCCCATCGGCGTCGACCAGCTCGACGGGCTCGGTGCCCGCGTCAGCCACCGCCCACCTCGAGTGTCATCGGGAGGCCAGCGTCATCGGGAGGCCAGCGTCATGGCGAGGCCAGCGTCATGGCGAGGCCGTCGAGCACGTCGGCCTCGCTCACGACGACGTCGGCGAAGCCGAACCGCCCGACGAACTCGTCGAGGATGAGCGCGCCGGCCGCGAGGACGTCCTCCCTCCCGGGCTGGACCGGTCCGAGCCGCCCGATCGCAGCGGCGGAGGTCGAGAGCAGGCGCTCGGCGAGCTCGCTGACCGCGGCCGCGGCCAGGGACGTCCCGTGGACCGCGCCCTCGACGTAGCCGTCCAGCTCCGCGTGCAGCGCCGCGAGCGTCGTCACGGTGCCCGCCACGCCGATCAGCGTCGCGGCCCGGCCGGGCGCGACGGCGGCGTCGACCTCGTCGAGCTCGGCGTGCACCAGCGCCCGGGCGGTGTCGACCTGGTCCATCGTCGGCGGGTCAGCGGTCAGGACCCGCTCGGTCAGGCGGACGCAGCCCATCCGCCGGGACGTCGACGCCTCGACGTCGTGGTCCCCGACCACCACCTCCGTGGAGCCCCCACCGATGTCGAGCACCGCGTACGGGCCGGGGTGCCCCGACAGGGTGGCGGTGGCGCCGAGGAAGGCCAGCCGGGCCTCCTCCTCGCCGGACAGCACCTCGGGCCGCAGACCCGCGGCCGCCGCCACGGCGTCGGCGAACTCGGCGGCGTTCGCGGCGTCCCGCGCGGCGCTCGTGCCCGTGATGCGCACCCGCTCGACATCAGCGGCCCGCCACGCCGCGGCGTAGGCGCGCACGGCGTCGGCGGTCCGCGCGATCGCCTCGTCGGCGAGCCGGCCGGTGGCGTCCACGCCCTGGCCCAGGCGGACGATCTCGAGGCGCCGGTCGATCGGCCTGAGGCCGGCAGCCGGGTCCACGTCGGCGATCAGCAGGCGCGCGGAGTTCGTGCCGATGTCGACGGCCGCGACGCGGGTCATCCGTGCCCGTCCCCACCCGCACGTCCCTCCGGCAGCGTCGCGCACGGGGCCGGGCAGGGCATCGGCTCGAGGCGCTCGGCGACCCACGCCCCGACGGCGGAGTCCCGGGTCGCGAGGTGGTGGGCGTACAGGCTGTGGAGGCACTTCACCCGGTCCGGCATGCCGCCGGCCGCCGGGTCGCGCGGCACCCGCGGCCCGAGCGCGTTGCGGAACGCGACGTAGCGCTGGCCGGCGGCGCGGTGCGCCGGCGCGAGGTCGTCGGGGTCCTGCACGCGCCGGCTGAGGTCCTGCATGACGCCGGAGGCCTCGAGCGTGCCGACGTGTGAGCTCGCGAGGGGGCAGGCCAACCAGAAGGCGGTCGGGAACGGCGTGCCGTCAGGCAGCGCCGGGTCGACCCGCAGCACGGCGGGGAGCCCCCAGCCGCAGCGCACCGCAGCCGCAGACCGCCCGCGCAGCGGTCGGCCGATCATCTGCGCGGCGAGGGCGCGGTCGTCGGCATCCATCTCCGGACGCGTCGCCTGCGCCTCGTACCCCGCGTCGGCGGCCGCGGTGAGGGCGTCGGCGGTCGGGTCGGGCGCGTCCGGCGGCTGCATCCGCACCAGTCTGACAGGCGGCCCAGGTCACCGCGCCCAGGTCACCGCGCCCAGGCGAGCACCCAGTCGACGACCCGCTCGACCGGCGAGGGGGACGGCTCCTCGTCGGTCGCGGGGTTCGCGTTCACCGGGGCCGGCGCCTCGGTCGGCGGGTTGACGACGATGTAGGGCACCTCGCCGGGACGGGCCATGCCGAGGTCCTCACGCGCCTGCTCCTCCAGGGCGGCGGGGTCCTGCAGGCGCTCGGCCTCGGCCTCGAGTCCGTCGACCGCCTCGTCCAGGGAGCGCTGCTCGGCGACGAGGGTCGCGAGGCGGTCCTGGGCCGCGGTGTAGTCGGCGTACGGGCCGATCGCCATGAACGCGACGAGCAGGACCAGCACGGCGATGCCCGCGAGGTACATCCGGTCGCGGTGACGACCACGCGCACGCCCCCGGCGCGGGCGTCCCCGCCGACGGGATCGGGGCGCGGTGCGCGCCGACCCGCGCGCAGCCGAACCGGCCCGCCGCGCGGGGCGGGTGGGCTCTGCGGCGCGCGGACGGCGGGGCACGGTGGGCTAGCGGCTGGTCCGGGCGAAGGCGCCCCGGCCCGCGTAGCGGGCGGCGTCGCCGAGCTCGTCCTCGATGCGGAGCAGCTGGTTGTACTTGGCGACCCGGTCGCTGCGGGCGGGCGCGCCGGTCTTGATCTGCCCGGCGTTGGTGGCCACCGCCAGGTCGGCGATCGTGACGTCCTCGGTCTCACCGGACCGGTGGCTGATCATGCAGGTCCACCCCTGGCGGTGGGCCATCTCGATCGCCTCCAGCGTCTCGGTCAGCGAGCCGATCTGGTTGACCTTGACCAGGACGCTGTTCGCGGCCCCGAGGTCGATCCCGCGGCGGATCCGCTCGACGTTGGTGACGAACAGGTCGTCGCCCACGAGCTGGCAGCGGTCGCCGATGGCGTCCATCAGGGCGACCCAGCCGTCCCAGTCCTCCTCGGCCATGCCGTCCTCGATCGAGACGATCGGGAACCGGTCGACCAGCCCGGCCAGCTCGCCGGCCAGCTCCTCGGAGGACAGCGTCCGCCCCTCACCCGCCAGGTCGTAGGTGCCGTCGGAGAAGAACTCCGTCGAGGCGACGTCCATCGCGAGGGCGACGTCGTCGCCGGGGGTGTAGCCGGCAGCCTCGATCGCCTCGACGATCAGGTCGAGGGCGGCGGCGTTGGACTCGAGGTCGGGCGCGAACCCGCCCTCGTCACCCAGTGCGGTGTTCAGCCCGCGACCGCTGAGCACCTTCTTGAGGGCGTGGTAGATCTCCGCGCCGGTGCGGAGCGCCTCGGCGAAGGTGGGCGCACCGATGGGCGCGATCATGAACTCCTGGAAGTCGACGGAGGAGTCCGCGTGCGCGCCGCCGTTGATGATGTTCATCATCGGCACCGGCAGGACGTGGGCGTTCGGGCCGCCGAGGTACGCGTACAGCGGCAGCCCCCGCGACGCCGCCGCGGCCTTGGCCACCGCGAGGCTGGCGCCGAGGATCGCGTTGGCGCCGATCGAGCCCTTGTTGGGGGTGCCGTCGAGGTCGAGGAGCGCGGCATCGACGTCCCGCTGGTCTGTGGCGTCGTAGCCCACGAGCACCGGTCGGATCTGGGTGTTGACGTTCGCCACCGCGTCCGCGACGCCCTTGCCCCCGTAGCGATCGCCGCCGTCGCGGAGCTCGACGGCCTCGAAGGCACCGGTCGAGGCGCCGCTCGGCACCGCCGCGCGCCCGAGGCTGCCGTCTTCGAGCAGCACCTCCACCTCGACGGTGGGGTTGCCGCGGGAGTCGAGGACCTCTCGTCCCAGGACATCGATGATTTCCACGTCGCTCCTCCTCATCCGATGCTCACTGAGCATCACGAACAACTGTAGGCCACACGAACCACACGGCCAACAGGTTGGACTTCACCCCGTCTACCCGATCCGCCGTGCGGCCAGGCCCGTCCGGACAGGCGGCGCCGTGGTCTCGCGCACCACCAGGGCGAGCGGCACGACGCGGGGGAAGCCGGTGGGGCGCTGCCCGCGGATGGCCGCCAGCAGGACGTCGGCGGCGCCGGCGCCGAGGACCTCCATGGGTTGGGCGACGGTCGTCAAGCCGATGTAGGCGCCGATCTCGTGGCCGTCGAAGCCGACGACGGAGATGTCCTCCGGCACGCCGATCCGCTGCTCGGACAGCAGGCGCATCGCCCCGATCGCCATCTCGTCGGACATGCACAGCACCGCGGTCAGCCCCGGCGCGCGGGCCAGCAGGTGCGCCATCGCGCGCAGGCCGTGCTCCATGCGGAAGTCGCCGATCGCCACCCAGTCGCCATCGGGGTCGATGCCCCGGGCCTCCAGCGCCGCGGCCCACCCGGCCCAGCGGTCGTTGGCGACGCGGAACCGCATGGGGTCGTCGAGGGGACCCGAGATCAGGCCGACGCGCCGGTGGCCGAGGTCCAGCAGGAACTCCGTCGCCAGCTGCGCGCCGTGGGTGTTGTCCACCTCGATGTGGGGGAAGTGCGGACCGCCCTCGCCGACGGCGACGAGCGGGGTGCCCAACCCGGCCAGAAGACGCTGCTCGACGTCGGTGAGCGGGATGTCGATCAGCACCAGCCCGTCGACGCGCTTGCGGAACGGCAGGAGGGCGAGGAACCGCTCCCGCGCCTCGGGATCCGGCAGCGTGTACAGGAGCATGTCGTAGCCCTGGGCGTGGAGGACGGCCTGCACGCCGCTGAGGACGTGCTGGAAGTACCAGCCCGTCGTGTGGGGCAGCACGACCCCGACGGTGAGGTTGTGCCCGGCCGCCAGCCGCGAGGCGTTGGGGTTCACCACGTAGTCGAGCTCGGCGGCGGCGGCCAGCACCCGGTCGCGGGTGCGCTCGGCCACGTTGGGCAGTCCCCGGAGCGCACGGCTGACCGTGGCGACCGAGACCCCCGCCCGCGCGGCGACGTCCGAGATGCTCGCGGTCATGGCTCCGTGGTGGAAGCGGTTTCAGCTGCCGCGCGTACGGTACGGGCTGGGACCCCCTGCCGGCAACCTCAGGTCGCGTCCCACCGGGCCTGCCACCCCTCGGGTGTCAGCGCGCTCAGGTCCGTGTCGCCGGCCGTGGCCACGACGTCCTCGAAGCGCGCCCTGAAGCGCGCGACGGCCCGCCGCAGGGCGTCCTCGGGGTCGACGTCCGAGGCCCGCGCGAGGCTGACCGCGGCGAAGAGGAGGTCGCCGATCTCCGCGGTCGTCTCCTCGGGCGTGGCGGCGTCGAGCACCTCCCCGAGCTCCTCGGCGACCTTCTCCGCCGCGTCGGTGGCGTCGGCCCAGCGGAACCCCAGCCGCTCGGCCCGCGACTGGACCTTCGCGGCCAGGGCCACCGCCGGCAGCCCGGTGGGGACCCCGTCGAAGGGGCCCTCGCGGTCGGGCTTCTCCCCCGCCTTGATCTCGTCCCAGCTGGCCTCGACGTCGGCGGCGGTGTCCGCGCTGCCGTCGGCGAAGACGTGCGGGTGGCGGCGGACCAGCTTCTCGGCGATCCCCTCGGCGACCGCGTCGATGTCGAAGTCGTCGGCCAGCTCGGCGTGGAACGTCACCTGCATCAGCACGTCGCCGAGCTCCTCGGCGATGGCCGTCGGGTCGTCCGCGGCGATGGCCTCGGCCAGCTCGTGGGCCTCCTCGATGGCGTACTTGGCGAGGGAGGCATGGGTCTGCTCGGCGTCCCACGGGCACCCGCCGGGGGCCAGCAGGCGCTCCTGGATCCGCACGAGGTCGAGCACCTTGACGCCCTTCGGTGCCAGGCCGAAGTAGACGATCTCGACCTCGACGCCCTCCCGCGCCGCCTCCATCCCGAGCGTGCGTGTGAACGCGTCGGTGTCGGCCGGGCCGAAGACGTAGGCGACGGAACCGGCCTCCACGACGCGGTCGAGGACCCAGCTCGCGCGGGCGCGGTCGGCCAGGGACAGGCCGGCGAGCAGCTCGGCGCGGCCGACGGCCTGCTCGCCCACGTCGGGCGGGACGACCTCGTAGCGCTCCTCGGCCATGTCGAGGCTGGTCGCGAGCGGGTGGTCGGGGCGGCCGAGCAGGACGAGGTCGCAGCTCCGGAGCGCCTGGAAGGCGTGCCACGGCAGCAGTCCGGGGAGCTGGTCGACGGTGTCGACCAGCAGCAGCCGCGGCGTCGGCGCGGCGGTGTCGCGCGCTCGCGCCACTACTGGGCCGGCGTCGGCGCGGGCGTCGCGCCGGGGACCGCGGCGTCGCCGCCGATGGCGTCCCCGACGCCCGCCGAGACGGGCTGCAGGTCACCGAGCGGGTCGCCGGCCGCGAGCAGCTGGGTCAGGCCGCCCTCGGGGGTGAACTGGGGATCCCAGGTGCCGAAGCGGGGGTTGATCTCGACCTGCCCGGCGTCGAGCACGTCCTGCAGCAGCTCCCCGAGCAGCGGCTGGACCTGCTGCTGGGCGAGCTGGGTCTCGATCTGGTCGCGGAGGTCGTCGCCCAGCTCCGGCGGCGCCTCGGTCCGGATGACGTGGAACCCGAACTGGGTCTCCACCGGATCGGACAGCTCGCCCGGCTCGACCGCCAGGGCCGCCTCCTCGAACTCGGGGACGAACGCGCCGGGCTGCAGCTGCCCCAGCTGCCCGCCCTGGGCGGCGCTGCCCTGGTCGGTCGACACCTCGCTCGCGACGGCCGCGAAGTCCTCACCGCCCTCGATCCGCTCGATGACCGCCTCGGCCTCCTCCTCGGTCGCCACCAGGATGTGGCTGACCGTCGGAAGGCCGAACTGGGCGTCGTAGGCGGCCTGCACGTCCTCCTCGGTGACCTCCACGTCGGCGCTCAACACGTCGGTCAGCCGCGTCACGGTCAGCTGGAAGCGCTGCTCGAAGCGGAAGCGCTCGCGGCTGAAGCCCTGCTGCGCGAGCTGGTCGTCGAACGCCTGCTCACCCCCGGCAGCCTCCTCGGCGTCAGCGACCGCGTCGTCGAGGTCGGCGGCGGTGACCCGGTCGCCGCCGCGCTCGGCCAGCTCCTGGCTGAGCAGCTCCAGCAGGACGACGTCGCTGAGGACGGTGACGGCCGCCGCGTCCTCGGGTTGGGGCTGCCCGGTCTGGGGGTTCACCCCGGTGGCCGCCTCGGCGACCAGGTCCTCGATGTCGGCGATCGCGATCGCCTCGCCGTTGACCTCGGCGGCGGTGCGCGGGTTGCCGATCGCCTGGGCGCAGCCGCTGGCGAGGAGGGCGAGGGTGGTGAGGAGTGCGAGAAGACGAGGCATGCGGATCTGAGGGTAGGCGGTGGGGGGACGACGCGCCCACTGCCGGGCGCGGACGGCGCCGGTCACGCGCCGGCGAAGGTGGACTTCAGGCGGGACGCGAGCCACCCGATCAGCTCGCCGCCGCCCTCGCCCGACCGCGGGGGCATGCGCAGCTCCACCAGCCCCGCCGACGGGTTGTACAGCGCCGACGGGTCGGTGCGGCTCAGGCGGACCTGGGCGGAGTCGCTGAGGGTGACGGGGGCGAGGCGGACGGTCCGGCGGGGCGTCGTCGACACCTCGGTGATGCCCCACCGGCGCAGCGCGGCCTTGAGCGCCGCGACGCTGAGCAGGCGCTCCGCCGGCGGGGGCAGGGGGCCGTAGCGGTCGACGAGCTCCTCCCGGGCGGCCTTGACCCCGCGGGCGTCGCGGACCTGGGCGACGGTGCGGTAGGCCTCGAGCCGCAGCCCCTCGTCGGCGATGTAGTCCTTCGGCAGGTGGGCGTCGATCGGCAGGTCGACGGTGATCTCGGGTTCGCGCTCGACGGGCTTGCCCTGGGTCAGCTCGGTGACGGCTTCGGCCATCAGCTGGCTGTAGGCCTCGAAGCCGACGCTCGCGACCTGCCCGGACTGGTCCGCGCCGAGCATGGACCCGGCGCCGCGGATCTCGAGGTCCTTGAGGGCGATCGACATGCCCGACCCGAGCTGGGTGTGGGTCGCGATGGACTCGAGGCGCTTGTAGGCCTCCTCGGTCATGACCGAGTCCTCGGGGTAGAAGAGGTAGGCGTACCCGCGCGCCGACGAGCGCCCCACCCTCCCCCGCAGCTGGTAGAGCTGGGCCAGGCCGAACAGGTCCGCCCGCTCGACGATCAGGGTGTTCGCGTTGGGGATGTCGAGGCCGGACTCGATGATCGTCGTCGAGACGAGGACGTCGAACTCGCGGTGCCAGAAGTCGAGCATCACCTGTTCGAGCTCGCCCTCGGACATCTGCCCGTGGCCGATGCCGACGCGGGCGCCCGGGACCAGCTCGCGGATCCGGTCGGCGGCGGCGTGGATGGTGCGGACGGAGTTGTGCAGCCAGAAGACCTGGCCCTCGCGCAGCAGCTCGCGGCGGATCGCGAGGGCGGCGAGGTTCTCGTCGAGGGGGCCGACCTGGGTGACGATCGGCTGGCGCTCCTCGGGGGCGGTCTCGATCGTCGACAGGTCCCGGATCCCCGTGATGGCCATCTCCATGGTCCGGGGGATCGGCGTCGCGGACATGGTCAGCACGTCGACGGAGGTCTTGAGCTGCTTCAGCCGCTCCTTGTGGCTGACGCCGAAGCGCTGCTCCTCGTCGACGATCAGGAGGCCCAGGTCCTTGAAGGTGATGTCGGCGCTCAGCAGCCGGTGGGTGCCGATCACCAGGTCGACGGTGCCGGCGGCGAGGCCGTCCAGGATCTCGGACTGCTCCTTCGGGCTCGCGAAGCGGCTGAGCACGCGGATCTCGACGGGGAACCCGCTGAAGCGCTCGGTGAAGGTCTCGCCGTGCTGCTGGGCCAGCAGGGTCGTCGGCACGAGCACCGCGCACTGCTTGTGGTCGAACACGCACTTGGCGGCGGCGCGGACGGCCACCTCGGTCTTGCCGAACCCGACGTCGCCGCAGATGAGCCGGTCCATCGGGACCGGCGCCTCCATGTCCTGCTTGACCGCGTCGATGGCCTCGAGCTGGTCGGGGGTCTCGGGGTGGGGGAAGGCCTGCTCGAGCTCGCCCTGCCACGCCGTGTCGGGGCTGAAGGCGACGCCCGGGGAGTGCATGCGGGCCTGGTAGAGGCGGATCAGCTCGCCGGCCATCTCCTCGACGGCGGCCTTGACCTTGCCGCGGGCGCGGTCCCAGTCCGCGCCGCCCATCCGCATGACCTTCGGGTCCTCGCCGCCGACGTACTTGGCGAGGGAGTCGACCTGGTCGGAGGGGACGAAGAGCCGGTCGCCGCCGGCGTACTCGACGATGACGTAGTCGCGGGTGACCGTGCCGGCGGTGCCGCCGCCGAGGGTGGTCGTGCCGCGCAGCTCCCGGGTGACCATGCCCACGTAGCGGCCGACCCCGTGGGTTGAGTGGACGACCGGGTCGCCGGGCTCGAGGTCGATGACGGTCTGGGCGGCCGCCCGGCGGCTCTTCAGACGCCGGCCGGCGCGGTGGCGGCGAGGGCCGAACAGGTCGAACTCGCCGAGCAGGCAGATCCCGAGGTCCTCGGACAGGAACCCGGTGCGGAGGGTCGACTCCCGGACGTGGACCCGGCCGTCAGGTCGCGTGGCGATGGGCGTGGACGCGTCGTCGACGTCGACCGGCACCCCCTCCGCCCGCAGCACCTCGGCGAGCCGCAGGGCGGGGCCGTGGCCGATGGTCGTCAGGACGACGGTCATCTCGTCCCGGTCCTCGGTGGCGGACAGGTAGCGCTTGACCGTCTGGGCCGCAGAGACCACGTCGCCCTTGAAGCTGTCCCACGGCCGCGCGGTCAGGCTGACGATGCTGTCGGCGGAGCTGAACGGCGTCAGGCGCCAGACCTTGCCGCCGCCGGTGTCGAAGCCGGCGACGACCTCGTCGAGGTCGGCGAAGCCCGCCCGCTCGTTCCGCGCGTGGGCGGCGTCGACGGCGGCGCGTGCGTCGCCCCGCTCGGCGGACTCGGCGTCGCTGGCGGCGGCCAGGGCCTCCCAGTCGGTGATCATCAGCTCGGCGGCCTGGTCGACGAGCTGGGTCGCCCGGTCGTGGGACTGGAGGGGGTCGACGACGACCAGGCCCGTCCCGTCGGGCAGCAGGTCCGGCAGGTGGGCGGGCGTGGGGTGGATGGCGGTGACGAGCCCCTCCACGCCCTCGAACGCGATCCCGTCGGCGAGCATCCGCAGCTGGTCCGCGAGTGCGGGGACGGCGTCGACCAGGCGCGCGGCGGTGCCGGTCGTCTCGGCGTCGAGGACCAGCTCGCGGGCGGCGTGGACCGTGACAGACCCGACGGTGTCCATCGCGCGCTGGTCGCCGGCGGAGAAGGTCCGGATCTCGTCGACGTCGTCGCCCCAGAACTCGACGCGGACGGGGTGGTCGTCGGTGGTCGGGAAGATGTCGACCAGGCCGCCGCGGACGGCGAACTCCCCCCGCTGGGTCACCATCGACGAACGCGTGTAGCCGAGTGCGGCGAGCTGGTCCACCAGGGCGTCGAGTCCCCCGCCCCACCCAGGCGCCAGGTCGAGCGGCTCGCGCTCCGCGAGCCGCGGGTCCATGGGTTGGAGCACGGCGCGGACGGGGGCGATGACCACGCGGAGGTCGCCGTCGGGGTCACCACCGTCCTCCCCTGCACGCCGCAGCCGGTCCAGGACGCGGAGGCGCGTGCCCACGGTGGCCGGCTGCGGGCTGAGCCGCTCGTGGGGCAGCGTCTCCCAGGGGGGGAACACCGCGACGGCGTCCGGTCCGGTGAAGGCGCACACGTCGTCGGCCAGCGCCTCGGCGTCCTTCAGCGTCGGCGTGACGACCAGGAGCGGCCGTCGCCGGGCGAGGTGGGCGATGACGAGGGGGCGCAGCGGCGGGCTGACGGTGGCCTCGCCGGCGAAGCCGAGGTCGTCGAAGTCCTCACCGGTGCGCGACAGCAGGCCGGCGAGCGGGCCGCCGGCCGGTGCGGTGGTCGTGGGGGCGCGCACGGGCGCCCATCCTGACCGTCGCGCCGGAGGGGTGCACGGCGGCGAGACCGCCCGGGGCGGGTCCGGTCAGCCGGCGGTGGTGCCGAAGAAGTCGCGGCTCCACTCGATCGCGTCGACGTACATGCCGATCAGCTCGGACTCCTGCCAGCCGTGGGCGGCCGCGAGCTCGGAGACGACGTCCCACCGGCCGCGCTCGTAGGCGACGACGACCCGGAGCAGGTCGACCAGCTCCCCGGGCTCGCCGAGCAGGGCGCCGACGACGGAGGCGGGGAGCGTGACGGACTCGAGGGCCTCCTCCATCGACTTGCCGAGCAGGGCGTCGAGGAGGCTGAACATGCCGAGGGCGAAGGCTTCGTGGCTGCTCGCGACGCGGAGGCGCCGGGCGAGGGACTCGCAGAAGCGCGCACGGGTGGCGGCGAGGACCGCGAGCTCCTGGGTCCGCGGGTGGACCATGCCGGACACCGTCGCCACGCCGACCCAGCTCCGGACCTGCACGAGGCCGAGCATCGTGAGGGCGTGGAGGACCGACGTCACCTCGCCCCGCAGGCCGAAGTGGGCGGAGTTGACGAACCGCAGCAGCTTGTAGCTGAGCGCGACGTCCCGCTTGATGATCTCGGCGAGCTCCTCGAAGTCCACGTCCTCGGAGTACGCCGCGCGGAGCAGCTGGAGGTAGGCGAGCTTGAAGCCCGGCAGCTCGCGCCCCGACACGATGTCGGGTGTGGAGAAGTAGAAGCCCTGGACGTAGTCGACGCCCGCGCGGGTGACCCGCTCCCGGTGGTGCTCGTCGTCGACGTCGGTGGCGATGATCCGCGCCCCGTGGCGCTCGAGCACCGCCATCGTGTCGGCCAGCTGGGCGTCGGTGCGGCGGCTGACGTCGACGGCGATGTAGTCGGCGAGGCGGACGAGGTCGCCGGCGGCGCACTCGTGGTGGAAGTCGACCAGCGCGATCCGGTAGCCCTTCTCCGCGTAGCGCCGGCAGGCCGCGGTCACCGCGCCGGTGTCGCCGTCCGCCCAGCAGTCGGGCCCGAGCTCGATGACGGACCGCCCGGCCGGGAGGATCGACGGCGTGCCGTCGAGCACCTGCTGGCGCGGGAAGCGGACGAACACGAGCGCGTCCCCGACGACCCGCTCGACGCCGAGCGTCAGCACCGTGTGGTCGAGCACCTCGGCCGTCGCCCGCTGGTCGTCGACCTCGGCGAAGACGCCGAAGACCTCCTCGGCGTCGGAGAAGGACAGCTCGTAGCCGTGCAGGGCCTGGGAGACGTCCGCCCGCAGGATGGGCTGGCGTGACACCTGGACGGTCGAGATCGCGCCGGTGCCGAGCTCGAGGGTGGAGTGGGTGATGCGCATCGCTCCCTCCCCCATCGGCACGTCGGCGGACGGCCTGAAGACCGATTCCGGGCCGTCGGGTGACGGGTCCGGGTCAGGTGCGGTGGACCTGGTTCTGCGTGGCCTCGAGGCCCTCGCCGATCAGCATCAGGACGGTGTCCGCCGCGCGCTCGATCGCGAGGTCCGCGTCGTCGCGCTCGGCAGCTGCGAAGCGCTGCAGCACGTACTTCGCGCCCGGCATGCGTCCGGGCGGGCGGCCGATCCCCACGCGGACCCGCAGGTAGTCGTCCACGCCGAGCTTCTGCTGGACGTCCCGCAGGCCGTTGTGCCCGCTGGTCCCGCCCCGCTTGACCTTCACGACGCCGAGGTCGAGGTCGAGCTCGTCGCACACGACCACGACGTGCCGGGTCGGCAGCTTGTAGAAGCGCACCAGCTGCTGGACCGGCCCGCCGGAGGTGTTCATGTAGCCGTACGGCACGGCCAGCGACAGCGGCGTGCCACCCGGCCGGTCCCAGGTGTCGGCCACGAGCGCGGAGGTGCGGTGCGGCTTCAGGTCCGCGCCCAGGCGCGCTGCCAGCCGCCGGATCACGTCAGCCCCGACGTTGTGGCGGGTCCCGCCGTACTCCGCCTCGGGGTTCGTCAGGCCGACGGCGAGCCACCGGTCCATGGGATCTCCTGGGGGGTCGGGTGCCGCACCACGCCGCCGTGACGGCCACCACCGGGAGGGCGCCACGGGGGCGGGGGCTACTCGCCCTCGGCCTCGTCGCCGCCCTCGGCGGTCTCGCCACCCTCGCCCGCGTCCTCACCGGCGAGGGCCTCCTCGACGGCCTCCTCGGCGGTCTCCTCGACCGGCTCGAGGTCGGGCAGGGTGATGGACACCGCGGTGCGCTCGGGGTCGTCGTGCAGGTCGACGCCGTCGGGCAGGCTGATGTCGCCGGCGCGGATGACGTCACCGACCTCGAGGCCCTCGATGGACGTCTCGACGTAGTCGGGGACCTCGAGGGGGAGGACGTCGATGGTCAGCACGTTCATCGGCTGGCTGACGATCGCGCCCTCGGGGCCCTCGCCCAGGACGTGGAGGGGCACCTCGACGGTGACCTTCTGGTCGCGGTCGAAGGCGACGAAGTCCAGGTGGAGGACGTCGCGGCGCACCGGGTGGCGGTGGATCTCGCGCGGCATCGTCAGGTGGGTGTCCCCACCGACGGCCAGACGGATGACCGCGTTCTCGCCGGCGTCGGTGGACAGGGCGGCGCGCAGCTCCTTCGCGTCGACGTGGATCGAGGTCGACGAGAGCTTGGACCCGTAGGCCACGGCGGGCACGCGCCCCTGGGCGCGGAGGGTGCGGGCTTCACCCTTCCCCGACCCGGGACGGGGTTCGGCGCTGAGGGCGATCTGGTCAGCCATCGCTGGGGTACTCCTTGGGACATCGGGTCGCGCGGGACCGAGGGCACGGGTGCGCACGGCGCGGGGATGAGACGGCGCGCGGGCGTGCCAGGGCCGCCGCTGCGCGCGGGGATGAGCGAGTGTAGCCACCCCCCCGGACCCCGACCACCACTCGGACCTGCGACCACCGCCCTCCGGCGAGGCGCCAGCCGAGGCGGACCGCCAGCGCCCGAGCGGAGCGCGACTAGCTGTTGTCGTCGTTGAAGAGCTCGCTGACCGACTCGTCCTCGAAGATGGCGCGCATCGTCTGGGCGATGGTCGACGCGATGGAGATCTGGGCGATCTTGTCGCAGCCGGAGTCCTCGGGGATGGGGAGGGTGTTGGTGACGACGATCTTCTCGATGGACGACTGCTGCAGCCGCTCGTAGGCGGGGCCGCTGAAGAGCGGGTGGGTGGCGCAGGCGATCACGCGGCGGGCGCCCCTCGAGGTCAGCATCTCCGCCGCGCCGCACAGGGTCCCGGCGGTGTCGATCATGTCGTCCACCATCACGACGGTGCGGTCGGCGACCTCGCCCACGACCGCGAGCGTGCGGGCGACGTTGTGCGCGGTGCGGGTCTTCGCGAGGAAGGCGATCGGGGCGTTGTCCAGGCGGGTGGAGAACTTCTGGGCCAGGCGGACGCCCCCGGCGTCGGGCGAGGCGACCACGATCTCGGACAGGTCGAAGTTCTCCCTGATCCAGGTCACCAGCAGCGGCAGGGCGGTGAGGTGGTCGAGGGGGGTGTTGAAGAACCCCTGGATCTGACCGGTGTGCAGGTCGACGCTGACGACCCGGTCGGCGCCGGCGGTCGTCAGCAGGTCCGCGAGCAGCCGGGCGGTGATCGGCTCGCGGCCGTTGGTCTTCTTGTCCTGGCGTGCGTAGCCGTAGAAGGGCACCACGGCGGTGATCCGCTTGGCCGACGCCCGCTTCGCGGCGTCGATCATGATGAGCTGCTCCATGATGTTCGCGTTCACCGGCTCGCAGTGGGTCTGCACGATGAACACGTCGGAGCCGCGGATGTTCTCGCGGTACCGGCAGTAGATCTCCCCGTTGGCGAAGCGGTGGATGTCGACCTCGCCGAGCCGCAGGTCGAGGTGGTCGGCGACCTCGGCGGCGAGCGCGGGGAACGCGGTGCCGCTGAACACCTGCATCCGCTTCTTGTTCATGATCTCCATCAGGCCTGGTCGCCCTTCCGGTGTCGCTCGCGCTTGCGGGCCGCCCACCCCTCGATCGTCCGCCGCTCCCCGCGCTCGAGGGCGAGGGCGTCGGCCGGCACGTCGGTGGTGATCACCGAGCCCGCGCCCACGTAGGCGCCGGGTCCGACCTCGATCGGGGCGACCAGCATGGTGTCGGAGCCGACGAAGGCGCCGTCGCCGATGGTGGTCACGGACTTCGTGAAGCCGTCGTAGTTGACGGTGACGACGCCGGCGCCGACGTTGACGCCGCGGCCGACCTCGGCGTCGCCGACGTAGGACAGGTGGGGGACCTTCGACCCCTCACCGATGTGGGCCTTCTTCATCTCGACGAACCCGCCGGCCTTGGCGCCCGCCTCGAGCACCGTGCCGGCCCGCAGGTGGGTGTAGGGCCCCACGGTCGCACGCGGTCCGACGCGAGCCTCGACCGCGACGGTGTAGGTCACCGTCGCGTCGGCCTCGACGACCACGTCGGTCAACCGCGAGTGCGGACCGACGACCGCGCCGGCCGCGACCCTCGTCCGCCCGTGGAGCATGGTGCCCGGCAGCAGGGTCGCATCGGCGGCGACCTCGACCTCGGCGTCGACGTAGGTGGCGGCGGGGTCGACGACGCGGACGCCGGCCACCATCAGCCCGTCGAGGATCCGCCGGCGGAGCGTCGCCTCGACGGCGGCGAGCTGGGCCCGGTCGTTGACGCCGGCGACCTCGTCGGCGGGGACGTCCACGCCGGTCACGCCACCCTCCGCCGCCAGGAGGGCGACGGTGTCGGTCAGGTACTCCTCCCCCTGGGCGTTGTCGGTCGTCAGGCGACCGAGCGCGCCGCGGAGGGCGGTGGCGTCGAAGGCGAACAGGCCGGTGTTGACGCGGTCGACGCCGCGCTGGGCGTCGGTGGCGTCGCGCTCCTCGACGATGGCGGTGATCCGGTCGCCGTCGGTCAGGATGCGGCCGTAGCCGGTCGGGTCGGCCAGCCGGGTGGTCATCACCGCGGCGGGCACGTCGCCCCGCGCGGCGCGCAGCGCCTCGAGCGAGGCGGGGGTCACCGCGGGCACGTCCCCGGCCAGCACGAGGACCTCGGTCGCGTCGTCGAGCGCGCCGGCGTCGAGGGCGGTGCGCACGGCGTGACCGGTGCCCCGCTGCTCCGCCTGGGGGACGCACCTGCCCCCCGGCATCCCGAGGCCGTCGACGTAGCCGCGGACGTCGTCGCCGCCGTGGCCGACGACCACGACGACGCGGGCGAGCCCGAGGGGGTGCTGGGCCTCGAGCACCCATCCGAGGAGGGGGCGCCCGGCGGCGGGGTGGAGCACCTTGGGCGTGGCGGAGCGCAGGCGGGTCCCCTTGCCCGCGGCCAGCACCACGGCGGCGTTCATCGCAGGGCTCCGATCGGGTCGCAGGGGGTCGGCGGACTGCACCGCGGGGCGGTCGGGAGGAGCTGGGGGGGAAGGTATCGAACCTTCAACTTCGACTCCAAAGGACGACGTGATGCCATTTCACCACCCCCCAAGGGCGGGTTGACAGCGTAGCGGGAGGCCTGGAGGACGCGAGCGGGATCAGCCCGCGGACAGCACGGGCCCCCCGGCCGGCGACCGGGTGATGAGCACGTCGGCGAAGCGTCCGGCGACCCGACCGGCGATGCGGTGGGCCTCCGCCTGGTCCGCGGCCAGGGCCAGCAGGGTCGGCCCGCTGCCGCTGACCACGGCACCGAGGGCGCCGGCGTCGAGCAGGGCCCGGCGGTCGGCGCGGAGGCGCGGCATGAGGACCTCGGCCGCGGGTTGGAGGTCGTTGTGGAGGGCGGGGCCGAGCCGCTCGGGGTCACCGGCCGCCACCGCGGCGAGCACGTCGTCCGCGGTCTGCTCCCCCGGTTCGCAGTGATCGTCCCATGCGGCGTACACCGCGGGCGTCGCGAGCTCCTCGTCGGCGGTGCACGCCACCCAGTGGAACGACCCGCGGCAGAGGACGCCGGCGGTGGCGCTGCCGGTCCCGGTCGCGAGGGCGGTCCCGCCCACCAGGCAGAAGGGCACGTCGGCGCCGAGGTCGGCGGCCAGCTCGAGCAGCGCCCTGCGGGACAGGTCGCCGCCCCACAGCTCGTTCAACCCCAGCAGGGCCGCCGCGGCGTCCGCGGAGCCGCCGGCCATCCCGCCGGCGACCGGGATCCGCTTCTCGAGGGCGAGGAGGGTGCGGATCGGCGCGTCGGCCTGGAGCCTGAGGCCGATCCGGTCGGCCAGCAGCGTCGCGGCGCGCACCACCAGGTTGTCGTCGCCGGCCGGCACGCCGGCGCCGCCGTCGTGGCTGAAGTGCACCGCGACCCGCCCGCCCGACGTGGGGTGGTACATCCGCCCCTCCGCCGCCATGACGGACATGGTGAGGGTGTCCGAGAGCGCGACGGTCTGGAAGACCGTGCTGAGCTCGTGGTACCCGTCCTCGCGCACACCCCGGACCGCGAGGAACGGGTTGATCTTCGCCGGCACGCGGACCTGGATCCGCGTCGGGGACGGCTGGGACTGGGGCACGGCCGTGAACCCTACGCGGTGTCGCCCCGGGAGCGTGGGCCCGACGGGTCCGGTGGGCGCTCCACGATCGCGCCGATCCTCGCCGTCAGGCGAGGGAGGCCCCGATCGCGCCGAACCTCGGCTGGCGCGGGGACGTCACTTGACCGCGTCGGCCAGCCGGAGCCAGGCGGCGAGGTCCAGCTCCTCCGCCCGGGCGGTCCGGGGGATGTCAGCGCGCTCGAGCAGGGCCTCGACGTCGGCGGCGGTCGCCTCCGGCCCGGCGAGGGCGTTGCGCAGGCGCTTGCGCCGCTGGGCGAAGCCGGCGTCGACCAGCGGGATCGCCCGGGCGACGGCGTCGGCGGGGACCCGGTCGTGGGGGCGGAGGTCGACGGTGACCGAGTCGACGTTGGGGACGGGCCAGAACGCCTGGCGGCTGACCGTCCCGGCGATCCGCGCATCCGCGAGCAGCGCGATCTTCACGCTCACCGCGCCGTGGGCCGGATCGCCGACGGCAGCGACCCACCGCTCCCCCACCTCCCGCTGGACCATCACGTGGTAGCCGGCGAGCGCCCGCTGCCGCAGGGCGGTCAGGACGATCGGCGTGGCCACGTTGTAGGGCAGGTTGGCCACCATGACCGCCGGCTCGCCGCCGGTCAGCTCGTCGTAGTCGACGGCGACGGCATCCGCGGTGCGGACCTCGACCCCGGGACCGACCACGTCAGCCAGGGCGGCGGCGAGACCGTGGTCGAGCTCGACCGCGACGACGCGGGCACCTGCCTCCAGGAGGGCGAGGGTGAGGCTGCCGAGCCCCGGCCCGACCTCGACGACCAGGTCGCCGGCGGCGACCCCGGCGTCCCGGACGATCCTCCGCACCGTGTTCGGGTCCACCACGAAGTTCTGGCCGCGGCGCTTCGTCGGGTGCAGCCCGTGCGCCGCGAGCAGCCGCCGGACGTCCCCGCGTCCGAGGAGGGGGCGCGGGGCGTCCCCCACCCTCACCCTCCGCCGGGGGCGCCGGGCAGCGCGAAGGCGCGTCGGGCGTTGTCGCCGACCGCGGCGGCCATGTCCTCGGTGCCGAGCCCGTGCAGGTCGGCCAGGAACGCCGTGGTGACCGCCACCATCGACGGCGAGTTCGGCTTGCCCCGGTGCGGGTGGGGGGTGAGGAACGGGGAGTCGGTCTCGGTGAGGAGCAGCTCGAGCGGCACCGCGGCGGCGGCCTCCTGCAGGGGCGTGGCGTTGGTGAACGTGACGTTGCCGGCGAAGGACATCCACCAGCCGTTCACCGCGCAGGTCTCGACCAGGTCGCGGCCGCCGGAGAAGCAGTGGAAGACCACGCGGGGCAGGGGCATCTCGTCGACGAGGACCCGCACGATGTCGTCGTGGGCCTCGCGGTCGTGGATCACGAGGGTGCGGTCGGCGTCGCGGGCGATCCGGATGTGGCTGCGGAAGGACTCCTCCTGGCGGATGGGCGGGGCACCCTCGCGGAACCAGTCCAACCCGGTCTCGCCGACGGCGACCACGCTGTCGTGCTGGGCGAGGTCCTCGATGCGCGCCAGGACGGCCTCGGTGGCCTCGATCGCGTCGTTGGGGTGGATCCCGACGGCGGCGTAGACCCCCTCGTGGGCCGCCGCGATCCGCACGCACTCGGCGGACGACGCCAGGTCGGTGCCGACGGTGACCATCGTCGTCACCCCGTCAGCGCGGGCGGTGTCGATGGCCGCTCGCGCACCGGTCGGCACGTGGGTCAGGTGGCAGTGGGTGTCGGTGAACACGGCGTGGGGGCTCCATCGGGGTCGGCTCGCTCGGGGTCGGACCGGCCCGCACCGTCGACGGCGGGGTCGGGGTGCGCCCGCCCCCGGCGACCGCGAGGGTACCCTTCGCCTCCATGTCCACGGGTGCTGCACCGCAGGGACGCAGCCGAGGCGTCCGGCGGAAGGTCGATCACCTGGGCCGGGTCGTGATCCCCGCGTCGATGCGGAAGGTCCTCGGGATCGAGGACGGGGACGAGCTCGAGGTGGAGCTGGTGGGCGAGGTCTTGCACCTCGTCAAGCCGCACGAGGTCTGCACGTTCTGCGAGGCGACGACGGACCTGACCGAGGTGCTGGAGCGGCCGGTGTGCTGGTCCTGCGTCGCGGCGGTCCGCGCCCGCGGCCGCGAGGGGCGCGGATGAGGGCGGGGAGGGGCTGAGTGGATCCGCGACGGCGCTGGGTGCGGGTGGTGGTGTTCGTGGTGATCATCGGCATGCTCGCGGCGCTGCTGGCCGCCGCCCTGGCCGGGTCGACGGCCTAGGGGCCACGGGGAGCTGCGGCGCTGGAACCGGTGCGCGGGATCTGCGAGACTCTGCCGGTCCGGCTGCGGGTCCGCGGCCCTCGAGGGGAGAGACAGTCGTGAACGGAACGTCGTGGCGGGTGTGCGCCCTGGTGCTCGTCCTGGCCCTGCTGGTCGCGGCCTGCGGCGGCGGTGACGAGGGGTCGGAGGCCGAGGAGGAGCCCACGGAGGCCGCCGCGGTCGACGAGGACGAGGCCGACGAGGACGAGCCGACCGAGGAGCCCACCGAGGAGGCGACGGAGGAGGCCACTGAGGACGTCAAGGACGTCGAGACCGACGTCCCGGTGCCGACCGAGACCGCCACGGCGGTGCCGACGACCGAGCCCGCCGCGGTGGCGACCACCGCGCCGCCAGGCGGGGGCCTGACCGGCGAGGAGGCCATCGCCGACGAGATGGCGGTCGGCGGCGAGACCTCGTACGCCAGCTACACGACGATCACCGACGACACCGGCGCGATCCAGGTCGAGGTGCCCGCGGAGTGGAACCAGGTCGACGGCCGGCCCTTCACCGACGAGCAGGGGCGGCAGCTGTTCGACGTGCGGGCCGCCCCCGACCTCGAGGGCTTCACCAACACCTGGGACGTGCCCGGACTGATCGTCACCGCCTCGACCGAGGTGGCCCAGAGCGAGAACGAGGTGACGCTCCTCGACGAGCTCGTCGGCCCGTTCAGCGGCGTCTGCACCTACCTCGGCCGCCAGCCCTACGACGACGGCCTCTACACGGGCCAGGCCGACGTGTTCGAGAACTGCGGCGGCACCGAGACGGGCTACCTGATCCTCGGGGCCGTCCCGAACACGCGCGCGTTCGTGATCCGCGTCCAGGTGCAGGTGGTCGCCGAGCGCGACGTCGAGGCCCTCGGCCGCGCGCTGGCGAGCTTCGTCATCACCGGCGACGTGTAGCTGCCGAGCGGTCGGAGGCCCCGCTGCCGCCGCTAGGCTGCCGTCATGGCTGACGCGTTCCCCCCCGACCGCATCCTCCTGGGGCCCGGCCCCTCCGACGTGCACCCGGCCGTGCTCGAGTCCCTCGGACGGCCGCTGCTCGGCCACCTGGACCCGGCGTTCCTGCCGGTGCTGGACGAGGTCTGCGACCACCTCCGCACGGTGTTCCGCACGGCCAACGCCGCCACGCTGCCGATCAGCGGGACCGGCAGCGCAGGGCTCGAGGCGTGCATCGTCAACCTCGTCGAGCCGGGCGACTCGGTCGTCGTGGGCGTGAACGGCGTGTTCGGCGGTCGCCTCGCCGAGGTCGCCCGCCGCGCCGGGGCGCAGGTCCACACCGTCGAGCGCGAGTGGGGCCGGATCATCGAGCCCGAGGCGTTCGTCGAGGCGGTGCAGGCCCACGACGCGAAGGTGGCCGCGATCGTCCACGCCGAGACCTCCACCGGCGTGCACCAGCCGGTCGCGGAGATCGGGGCCGAGCTGGCCGACACCGACACGTTGTTCGTGCTCGACACGGTCACGTCGCTGGCCGGCGTCGAGGTCGACGTCGACGGCTGGTCGGTCGACGCCTGCTACTCCGGCACCCAGAAGTGCCTGTCCGTGCCGCCGGGGCTGTCGCCGGTCACCTTCTCCGAGAAGGCGGTCGCCGCGCTGAAGGGCCGGTCGACGCCGGTGCAGTCCTGGTACCTGGACCTGTCCCTCATCCTCGCCTACGTCGACGGTGACGGCGGACGGACCTACCACCACACCGCGCCGATCTCGATGCTGTACGCGCTGCACCGGGGGCTCGAGCTGGTGCTGGACGAGGGGCTGGAGGCGCGCTGGGCCCGCCACGCCCGGGTGGGGGCGATGCTGCACGAGGGCCTCGCGGAGCTGGGCCTGCCCCTCCTCGCCCAGGAGGGGCACCGCCTGCCGCAGCTCACGACCGTCGGCCTGCCCGAGGGCGTGGACGAGGCGGCGCTCCGACGCCGCCTGCTCGACGAGCACGGCATCGAGGTCGGCGGCGGGCTCGGGAAGTTCGCCGGCAGCGCATGGCGGATCGGCCTGATGGGGCACTCGGCGAGCGAGCGCAACGTCCGCCAGGTCCTGGCCGCCATCGGCGACCTCTTGGACTAGGGGACCGGACGGCGACGGTGGGCGGGCGGACGCAGCGGCGACGGTGGGCGCGATCGGGGGCTGCCTCGGCTCACGGCGAGGAAGGCCCCGATCGTGCCCCACCCCCCGCCGCGCGCCAGCGGCCCACGACGACCGAGAAGGTCACGTCGACGACGTCGGGCAGCGCCGCAGCGCGCGCGTCCATCTCCGCGGCGCCGGTGTGGAAGGCCGCCGGGCCCATCGCCGCGAGATCGCGGGCCTGGTCCCGCGTCACCGTGCGCGTCCACCGCTGCGCTGCCGTCCCGGCCGGGGTGAAGGCGGACCCGAGCGCGCCCGCGAGGCGATCTGACTTGACGGGGTCGACCGCCAGCATCCCGAGCGGGTCGCGCAGCTCGGCGAGGTGGTCCGGTGCCGGGACCGCGACGACCATCAAGCCGTCGGGCCGGAGCACCCTCGCGAGCTCGTCGACGGCGCGCGGCGCGAAGGTGACGAGGACGGTGTCGATCGACTCGTCCCGGACCGGCAGCGGCTCGGCCGCCGCGTCCGCCCGCACCGCGCCGAT
Source organism: Euzebya sp. (assembly GCF_964222135.1). NCBI lineage: Bacteria > Bacillati > Actinomycetota > Nitriliruptoria > Euzebyales > Euzebyaceae > Euzebya > Euzebya sp. The sequence goes on along the minus strand of NZ_CAXQBR010000001.1, from coordinate 23,074 downwards.
CCGTGGGTGTGCCCGGGCCGCGCGCTTCGCCGCCGCCGTCGAGCTGTCGAGGGCGATCCCGACGGCGTCGTGACGCGCCGACAGCACCGCGGAGAGGTGGTGGCCGGTGCCGGCGCCGACGTCCAGGAGGGTCCCGCACCCCTCGGGCACGACGTCGACCAGCGCCTCGGTGAGGGGCTCGAACTGGCCGGCGTCCTGGACCCGGCCCCGGGCGTCCACCATCGCCGCGGTGTCCCCATCGTGGCGGATCCCCGCCCTGGTGAGCGTGACGTAGCCCTGGCGGGCGACGTCGACCGCGTGGCCGCGGTCGCAGCGCAGCGGCCCGGGACCCTCCCCCTCCCCCGCGGCGTCCTGGACGAGCGGCCCGGCGCACACCGGGCACGCCAGCAGGTCCAGGATCGCGGTGAGGCCCACCGCGGCGGTCAGTCGCGCGACTGCAGCTTCGCGAGGAGGCGCAGGATCTCGAGGTACAGCCAGACGAGGGTGACGAGCAGGCCGAAGGCGGCGTACCACTCGGTCTTGGCGGGCAGGCCGGCGCGGGCGGCGTTCTCGATGAAGTCGAAGTCGAGCGCCAGGTTCAGCGCCGCCACCCCGATGATCACCACCGAGATGCCGATGGAGAGCATCGAGTTGCCGTGCAGGAAGCCGAACTCGACGCCGAAGAACCCGAGGACGAACGACGCGAGGTAGGTCAGGAAGATCGCGCCGGTCGCGGCCAGCACGACCATCCGGAACCGCTGGGTCACCTTGATGACCCCGGTCCGGTACAGCGTCAGCATCACCGCGAGCACACCGATCGTGCCGATCGCGGCCTGCGTGGCGATCCCGTCGAGTCCCGGCTGGCTCTCGATGACCACGGTGACGACGCCGATGACGACGCCCTCGACCAGTGCGTAGGCGGGCGCGAGCGCCGGTGCCAGGTTCGGCTTGACGCTGATCGCGACGACCAGGACCAGGCCCGCGATCACGCCGCCGATCAGCGCCGGGTAGTAGGCCGACTCCGGCAGCAGCGCCCCGGCGGCCAGCGCGGCGACGGCCAGGATGGCGAGCAGCGCGCCGGTCTTGTAGATCGCGCCCTCGACGGTGAAGGCGTCCGTGCGGGCGAACGGCGGGGCAGCCGACTCGCCGGTGAACACCGGGTTCGGGCCTGTGATCGCACCGCCGCCGTATCCCCCGCTGGCGACCGCGCCCCCCTGGCTCGCGCCGAGCCGGTTGAACGCCGAGGATGACAAGGTCGGGTTGGAGGTCCGCATCGCCGAACTGTACCCCCGTCGGGGCACCGGCAGCCGTGCGGATACCGGCCGCCACCGGCCGTCTACCCTGAGCACCCACATGGCCCGACACCTCATCACCAGCGCCCTGCCGTACATCAACGGCGTCAAGCACCTCGGCAACCTCGTCGGCTCGATGCTGCCCGCCGACGTGTACGCGCGGTACCTGCGCTCGCGGGGTCACGAGGTGCTCGCGATCTGCGCGACCGACGAGCACGGCACCCCGGCCGAGCTCGCGGCGATGGAGGCCGGCCAGTCGGTCGAGGAGTACTGCGCCGAGCAGCACGAGATCCAGAAGGACCTCGGCGAGCGGTTCGGGCTGAGCTGGGACCACTTCGGCCGCACGAGCCGACCGCAGAACCACGAGCTCACCAACCACCTCGCCGACGCCCTCGACCGCAACGGCTACCTCGAGGAGCGGGCGATCCAGCAGGTCTACTCCCCCTCCGAGGGGCGCTTCCTGCCCGACCGGTACGTCACCGGGACCTGCCCGCACTGCGGCTTCGAGCGGGCGCGCGGCGACCAGTGCGAGAACTGCGGTCGGCTGCTCGACCCGACCGACCTGATCGACCCCCGCTCGACGGTGACCGGTGCCACGGACCTCGAGGTGCGCGAGTCGCGGAGCGTCTTCCTGCTCCAGTCGAAGCTGGCCGACGAGGTCCGCACCTGGATCGAGTCCCAGGACCAGTGGCCGAACCTGCCCCGCTCGATCGCGCTCAAGTGGCTCGACGAGGGGCTGAAGGACCGCGACATCACCCGGGACCTCGCCTGGGGGATCCCCGTCCGACGGCCCGGGCTCGAGCACAAGGTCTGGTACGTCTGGTTCGACGCCCCCATCGGCTACATCGGCGCGACCAAGGAGTGGTCGGACCTCGACCCTGACATCCGGGACTGGCGCAGCTGGTGGTGGGACTCGCCCGAGGTGACCTACACCGAGTTCATGGGCAAGGACAACGTCGCGTTCCACACCGTGTCGTTCCCGGTCACGCTGATCGGGTCGGGCGAGCCGTGGCACAAGGTCGACTTCCTGAAGGCCTTCAACTGGCTGACCTACTACGGCGGGAAGTTCTCCACCTCACAGGGCATCGGCGTGTTCATGGACGACGCGCTCGAGCTGCTCCCCGCCGACTACTGGCGCTGGTACCTGATCGCCAACGCGCCGGAGTCCGACGACGCCAGCTTCACCTGGCCGCTGTTCGCCCAGGCGGTGAACGGCGACCTCGTCGGCCGGCTCGGCAACTTCGTCAACCGGACGCTGTCGTTGACCGCCAAGCGCTTCGGCGAGGCGGTGCCCGAGGGCGGGCAGCCGGGCGACGTGGAGGCGCAGCTGGCCGCCGACGTCCAGACGAAGCTCGACGAGGTCGCCGGGCACTTCGAGGCCATGGAGTTCCGCAAGGTGACCCGCGCGATCCGCGAGCTGTGGTCGCTGGGCGACGCCTACCTCGAGCGCCGCGAGCCGTGGCGGCTGATCAAGGCCGAGGCCGCGCCGTGGGGCGACCAGACGGGGCAGGAGGCCGCCGCAGCCGTCCTCCGGACCGCGATCAACCTCATCCCGGTCCTGGCCGGCGCCGCTGCGTCGATCATCCCGACGGCCGCCGGCACCGCGCGCGCCGCGGTGGGGGTGGAGGGGACGACGTGGCCGACCGTCGACCTGACCGCCCTCGAACCGGGCCGGCCGTTCACCGTCCCGCCCCTCCTCTTCCGCCGGATCGAGGACGAGGAGGTCGAGGCCTGGACCGCCCGCTTCGGCGGTCCGGCCGACGTGGCCTGAGGTCGGTCGAAGATCAGCCGACAGCGAAGCTCGCCGCCCGGATCAGCACCGCGGAGTCGAGGATGTCGTCGCTCGCGTCGGCGATCGCCAGGCGGAGGGTGTTCGCGCCGCCCGGGTTGATCGGCGCCGCGCAGGTCAGCGTCGTGGTCAGGCCGTCGAGCTCGATGTCGAACTCGCCAGCCTCGTTGCTCCGGTAGGACCCCGCGTTGGTCTCGGCGTTGATCGTGTTCACGCTGACCGGGGAACCCGCGACGACGGCGCAGTTCTGGCCGTTGACGTTGAAGGCGAACACGTCGTTGAAGGTGCTGCCGACGAACTCCGAGTACTCCTCGGACCCGAAGACGTAGTCGAAGGCGACCGTCGTGGCGGAGGGGTCGGCGACGAAGTCGAACTGCAGCACGGACGCGTCGAAGGTGTCGTTGCCGGACAGGCCGGTCAGCTGGGCGTCCCCGGGCATCCCGAGGCTGCCGCTCGTGCCGCTGGTGTCGTTCGGCCCGACCAGGTCGGCCACGAAGCCGGTCGACAGGGCGATGCCCTGGTCGAAGCCGAGGACGTCCCCGCCGCCGGCGAACAGGCCGGCGGCCTCTGCCCCGCCGGTCAGCGTCGCGTTGAACACCTGGACATCGTCGCCGACCAGGTTGCTGGCCAGCTGGCGCGCGTCGAGCGGCCCGCCGCTCGGCACCAGGCTGAGCCCGCCCTCCGGGTCGGGGATGAAGGTCGTGTAGGTCAGGATCTCCGTCTGGTGCAGGCCGCCGTCCTGGGCGAAGCCCGCGCCGGTGTCGATCGTGAAGTCGATCCGGAGCTCGCAGGAGATCTCGGGCAGCGGATCGGACAACGTCACCGTCACGGTGGTGGACGTCCCCGGCGACGTGGGACCGTCCAGGCAGGAGCCGGAGGCGATCACGTCCGACACCGGCCGCCCGCCGCTGTCGATGGTCACGGTGAGGGTCTGGCCGGGCGCGACGCCGGCCCCGTCGGGGGCGTCGGACGACACCACGGCCGCGGCGGGCAACCCGATCTGGACGCGGGCCTGCTCGCAGGCCGCGGGGAACGCCACGCAGGTGATCGGCGTGTCGGACTCCCCGTTCGTGCCCGACGCGAGGAACGCCTCCGTCGACGGCGGCACCGTCGCGCCGGACGTCAGCACGATCGGCGCGTCGTTGGCGGCGGAGTACGCCGCCGCGGCGAGCCCACCGGCCCAGGCGTTCGCGAACTGGCTGTCGACGACCAGCACCTGGGCGACGTCGGCGGCGCTGTCCGCGCCGCGCTTGCCGGCGATCTCCACGGCGGTGCCGAAGCGGTCCTGGCCGGCGATGCGCTCGACGGTGAAGCCGAGGGACTCGAGCTCCGCCTCGACCCCGTCGCTGATCGCGGCCGTGCCGCCGATCAGCTTGATGTCCTCGACCGCTGAGCCCACCAGGTAGTCCCGCGTCGTGGGCGTCAGCCGGTCGGTCTCGGTCAGCATGACCGGCCAGCCCTCCTCCGCCGCCCACGCCCCCACGCCGAGGGTGTCGGCGAACGCCTGGGTGTCGTCGACCGACCCGGGGGAGGGGAAGGCGCGGGCCAGGATCGCGGTGGTGGCGTCCGGCGCGTCGGTCGCGGCGATCTCGACGGCGGTCTCGAAGCGGGAAGCCCCGGCGCGACGCTCGGTCTGCACGCCGAGGTCCTGGATCTGCGCCTCGACGTCGGGGGCGACGGCTTGGTCACCACCGAGGATCACCACGTCGGACGGCGCCAGCCGCGCGAGCTCCCCCAGCACGCGCGGGGGGATCGGACCGGTGGACGGGACCAACAGCATGGGCGACTCGCCCTGGAGCACACCCGATGCGAGCGCGTCGGCGAAGCGGTCGTCACGCGCCACGACCACCTGCGTGGCGTCCTGCAGCTCCGTCACCTCGCTCAGCCTCACGGCGATCTCGGCGTTGGACGGCGCGACGCCCTCCTTCACGATGCCGACCGTGTCGTCGGTCTCGGTGACCGCGGCGGCGGGCAGCGCGGTGAGCGCCAGTGCCGCTGCCAGCGCGGTCAGGAGGGCGGTGCGGATCGGACGTGCCATCGGAGGTACCTCGTCAGCGGTGGAGGGGCGACAGCGGATCATAACGACCGGCCAATCGCCACGACAGGGCCGTCATCGAAGCACAAGCCGGGCGGTCCTCGTGCGTGTCGCCCCGGTCGCGTCCGGCAAGGATCAGCCCATGGCTTCAGTCTCGGAGATGATCCCGCTCGGCACGACCGCTCCCGACTTCAACCTGCGCGAGGTGACCAACGGCGCGCTCACGACCCTCGACGACCTCCCCGGCGACGCGCTGGTCGTCATGTTCCTGTCGCGGCACTGCCCCTACGTGGTGCACGTCCAGGAGGGGTTGAGCGCGCTCGTCGACGAGTACGTCGAGGCGGGGCGGCCCGTCTCCTTCGTCGGCATCTGCAGCAACGACGCCGCGAGCCACCCCGACGACGCGCCGGAGAGCCTGGCCGAGCAGAAGCGCCTGGTCGGCTTCTCGTTCCCCTACCTGCACGACGAGACCCAGGAGGTCGCCCGTGCCTACGGGGCCGCGTGCACGCCGGACTTCTTCGTCTTCGACGCGGACCGGCGGCTGGCCTACCGCGGGCAGATGGACGGGGCGCGCCCGGGCAACGACGAGGTCCCGGTCAGCGGCATCGACCTGCGCAAGGCCATCGACCTGGTCCTCGACGGCAAGCCCGTCCCCGAGCCGCACCTGCCGTCGATGGGCTGCGGCATCAAGTGGCGCGGCTGACGGCTGCGACGCCGCTCAGTGGCCGACGTCGTACACGCGGCGCTTGGAGACCCCCGCCTCGTCGGCGACCCGCCGGACCGCGTCACGGCGGCTGAGGCCGCCGGCGACCAGGTCGTCGACGCGTCGGGCCAGCTCGGCGTCGTCGACGGCAGCTTCCGGGTCCACCACCGGGGCGGGGGCGACCACCACGGTTACCTCGCCGCGCGGGGCCGCCTCCGCCGTCATCGCGGCCAGCGAGCCGAGCGTGCCGCGGAGCGCCTCCTCATGCAGCTTCGTCAGCTCCCTGGTCAGCACCGCAGGGCGGTCGGGGCCGAGCACCTCCGCCATCGCTGCCAGGTCGTCGGCCGCGCGGTGGGGGGCGACGTAGAACAGCAGGGTCCGGTCGTCCGCGGCGACGGCGGCCAGCCGATCCCGCCTGGCACCGGCCTTGCGCGGCAGGAACCCCTCGAAGGCGAACCGGTCGGTCGGCAGCCCGGAGATGACGAGGGCGTGGACGAACGCGGCCGGGCCGGGGATCGCGGTGACGGGGAGGTCGCGCGCCACCGCCGCGCGCACGACCGCGTACCCGGGGTCGCTGATGCCGGGCGTGCCGGCGTCGCTGACCAGGACGACGACCTGGCCGGCGGCCACGCGGTCGCAGATCTCCGCGGCTCGGCGCTGCTCGTTGTGGTCGTGGACTGCGGTGAGCGGGACGTCCACGCCCAGGTGGGCCAGCAGGCGGCCGGTGCGGCGGGTGTCCTCGCAGGCGACGAGGTCCGCGGACCCGAGCGTCCGGGCGGCACGCGGTGAGAGGTCGTCGAGGTTCCCGATGGGGGTCGCGACCAGGACCAGCTGGCCACCCCCCGGCGCGATGTCGGCGTTCACGAGGCCCTATGGTCGCCGCACCGACCGCGCCCGCACGCCGACCGGGTCCCGACACGCCTGAGACGCCGACGCCCATGCCCGCTCTGCCAGCCCTGCCCGCTCCGCCAGCCCTGCCCGCCCTGCCAGCCCTCCGATGAGCACCGACATCGAGCCCGAGCCGCGGACGGCGGCCCCCCCGGACCACGGGACCCCCCGCCCCGACGGGGGTGGCCGGGACGCCCGCTGGTGGACCTGGAGCGTGATCCTGCCCCTCGTGGTGGTGCTGGCCGCCGGCGTGGTCCGGTTCCACCAGCTCGGCTCCCCGGAGCGCTGCTACTTCGACGAGACGTACTACTACTACGACGCCCGCGACTACCTCGACGTCGGCACCGAGACCTCCTTCGCCGTCCACCCGCCGGTCGGGAAGTGGATCATCGCGGGTGGACTGGCCGCCTTCGGCGTCGACGAGGGCTCACCGATCGACGAGGCGGTGGTCGTCGAGGACGACAACTGCGCGGACGACGAGGGGGACGACCCGAACCCGGCCGCCCGCGCCCGCGAGGCCGCAGAGTCCTTCGCCCGTCGGGTCATGGCGGCCCTGTTCGGCACGGGCGCGGTCGCGGTGGCCTACGCCATCGGCCTGCGCCTGTTCCGGCGCCGGTCCGCCGCCCTGCTGGGCGCGGCCCTGCTGGCCGTCGACGGGCTCGCCGTGACGATGTCGCGGATCGCGATGCTGGACATCTTCCTCCAGCTCTTCGTGCTGCTCGGCGTGCTGGCGCTGCTGATCGACCGCGATCGCCTGTGGGAGGGGGCACCGGACCACCCGTTCGTGGAGGGGGACGGGCCGCTCGAGGGGGATCCCGCGCCGGCGTCCCTGCCGCGACCCGATCGCCGCTGGCTGTGGCTCGCCGGGCTGTTCCTCGGCTTGGCGGTCGCCACGAAGCTGTCCGGGCTGGCGGCGCTCGGCCTCGCCTGGGCCTGGGTCCTCGCGAGCGAGCTCTGGTACCGCCGCAGGGTGACCGGGCGTTGGACCACCGAGCTGGTGCCGGCGGTGTCCCGCGGCTTCCTCGCCCTGGTGCTGGTGCCCATCGCCGTCTACCTCGTCAGCTACGCCGGCTGGTTCGCCAACTTCGAGGACACCCGGAAGGCTGATCGGTGCGACCCGGCCGCGGCGGTGGCGCCGACGGTCGCCGCGGAGGGTGGGGACGATGAGGGGGAGGGGGCCTGCGCCGGCATCGACGGGGTCGCGCAGGTGGCCGCAGGGTGGTGGGAGGAGCAGCTCGAGATCCTGCGCTTCCACCGCGACCTCGAGGCCGACCACCCCTACCGGGCACCCGCGACGACGTGGGCGCTGATGACCCGGCCGGTCGCGTACTACTACGAGTCCTGCCCGGCGGAGGGGCCGGCGGACGGGGAGACCTGCGAGGTGACCCCGGGCACCGTCGCCGAGGTGCTGGGGATGGGCAACCCGGCGATCTGGTGGATGGCCCTGATCGGCTACCCCTGGCTGCTGTACCTCGCGTTCGCCCGACGGTCCTGGCCGGCGCTGACCATCGCGCTCTTCCTGTTCGGCCAGTCGCTGCCGTACCTGCTGAGCCCGCGGCCGGTGTTCCTCTTCTACCTGACCCCGGTCGTGCCGTTCATCGCGCTGACCCTCGCCTACCTGTCCGATGAGGCCCTCGACTCGGAGTCGATGCGGTGGGTGCCGGCCACGATCGCCGTGGTGGCGATGGCCGGGTTCGCGTTCTGGGCGCCGATCTTCCTCGGCATCGAGATCCCGCGGTCGACCTGGGACGTGCTCATCCTGTTCGACAGCTGGGTGTAGCGGGTCAGGGAGGGGTGACCAGCGACTCGAGGACCTGGGCCACCCCGTCGTCGTCGTTGCTGGCCGTCGTCTCGTCCGCCACGTCCAGCACCAGCGGGTGGGCGTTGGCGACGGCGATGCCCCGACCCACCCACTCGAGCATGGCCAGGTCGTTCGGCATGTCGCCGAAGGCGACCACGTCCTCGCTGGTCGCCCCGTGCTGGCCGGCGAGCCGCTCGAGCGCCGACGCCTTGGTGACCCCCGACGCGGAGATCTCCAGCAGGCCGGTGCTCGACCAGGTCACGGTGGCCATGCCGTCGGTGACCTCGACCGCGCGGCTGGCGAGCTCGTCGACCACCTGGCCGTCGCCGCGCACCAGGACCTTGATGACCGGGCGGCTGAAGAACTCCTCGTCGTCGTCGATCTCGAACACGACGTCGCGGACCAGCTCGGACTGCCGGATCCCGCGGGGGTAGCCACGGCCGTGGCCGAACCCGTCAGGCCACTCGACCCCGAAGTTCAGGTCGTCGGCCAGGTCGCGGAGGGCGTCGAGAACGGAGCGGCCGACGTCCGGCTCGAAGGCGTCGACGGTGACGACCTCGTCGGTGTGCAGGTCGAGCACCAGCGCGCCGTTGGCGCAGATCGCCACCCCGCGGTGCCCGAGCTGGTCGCGGACCGGCGCCAGCCAGCGGGGCGGGCGTCCGGTGACCAGCACGAACGTGACGCCGGACTCCTCGACCGCCGCGACCGCGCGCCGCGTCCGCTCGCTGACCGTCCCGTCGCTGCGGAGGAGCGTCCCGTCGATGTCCGATGCGACGATCTTCACCATGTGGAGTGGAGCTGTGGGGAATCGAACCCCAGGCCTCCTCGATGCGACCGAGGCGCTCTACCAACTGAGCTACAGCCCCCTGTGGAGGCGTCGATGATAGCGACGATCCAACCCGGTCGCGACCGCACGGATCGACCACAGCCGATGCGCTGGCCGCACGCCCGTGCGGGCGGGAGCCGCGCCGGTGCTGGCCCGTCCGCACGGATCGACCACCACGGCGACCTCCCCAGACCGCGCTGGTGGTCAATCCGTGGTGCGGGGAGTCGATCCGTGGTGCGGGGGGGTCGGGCCGGGGTGGGCGTCGAGGGCGTCGCGGAGGCGCTCCTGGAGCTGGGCCGTGGTGAAGTCGCCGCGGGTGCGCTCGAGGATGGAGCGGGCGACGTCGGTGGAGCGGCGCAGCCCGGAGGTGATGCCGTCGGGGAAGTCGATGGTGACGAGCATCGAGTAGATGTCGTCCATGGTCTGCAGGAGCGTCTCGCAGCGGTCCATCCGGTCGGGCCGGTCGATGGCGCGGAGGTTGTCGAGGAGGAACCGGCGCAGCTCGCCGACGGTCTCGGCCAGCCCGTTCAACCACGCGGCGGTGTCAACCCCGACCTCCGCGGCGGAGGGCAGCGGGTCCCCGGACAGCACGGCCAGGGTGCAGCGGGCCTCGGCGTACTCCTTCTCCGCGTCCGCGACGAACCCGGCCCAGCGGATCATCGGCAGCCCGTCGCAGGCGTCCACCGCCCGCCGGAGGTGGTCGGCGCTGTCACCCACCAGGTCCCGGGCGGCCTCGAGCTCACCCCGGTGCGCCGCCCTGATCGCGTTCGCGCTCGCGCGGATGGACTGGCGGGAGGAGCGGAGCGCCACCTCGCGCGCGTCGTGACGTGCCTGCAGGTCGTCGTAGGCGTCCCGACCGAGCTCGCTCAGGTCGTGGTCGGTCACGCCGGGACCGCCGCGGCGATCACGCGGCGCGGTCGTCGATCCAGACCGGGGCGCCGGAGCGGTGCCGGGTGGTCGAGAACCCGCCCTTCGGCCGCGGCGTGCCGATCCCCGGGCCGGGGGTCGCGCGGCTGCGACGGCGCCGGGCCTGCTGCTGGCGCTCCTGCACGCGGTGGTAGAGCCCCCCGAGGACGGCCGCGAGGGCGAGGACCACGAGACCGACGACGACCGGGGAGGCGCCCATCACGACCGCGACGACCGCGAGCACGGCGCTGGCGCCGGCGATCTGCTGCAACGCCTCGCGACGACGCCGGTGCTGGGCGGCACGCCGGCGGGCCTGGCAGGCGATGGTCTCGGCGTCGTCGAGGACCATCAGCTTGCGACCGGGGTGGTGGTGTGAGATCAGGGGCATGCGAGATCGGTGAACGGGGACTCGGTTCACGGCTCCGTAGGCTGCATCACACCACAAGTCAACGCCACCTGCCCAGACGACCGAGGCATTACCGGGGGTGATCGCCCGCTGAGAGCTGGTCCACGGCGTGTGACAGCACGTCGAGGAGGACCTCGACGGACTCACGGGCACCCTTCGGCGAACCCGGCACGTTGACGACCAACGTCGACCCTCGGATGCCGGCGGTGGCCCGCGACAGCATCGCCATCGGGGTGATCGCGAGCGACGCCGCCCGTATGGCCTGGGCGATGCCCGGCACCTCGCGGTCGATCACGTCCGCGGTGGCCTCGGGGGTGGTGTCCTTCGGGTGCAGCCCCGTCCCGCCGTTGGTGATGACGACGTCGGCGTCGGCGCACGCCTCGACGATCGCGGCGGACACGCCCTCGCGACCGTCGGGGACGACGGCGATCCCGAGGACGGTGTGACCGGCCCGGCTCAGCACCTCGGCGACCGCGGGACCGGCGTCGTCGTCGTACACGCCGGCGCTCGCCCGGGTCGAGACGGTGATGATGCGCACCCGCACGTCCTCGGCGTGCACTACCCCTCCCCCTCCCCCGCCGCCGTGGGGGTGCCCTCGCGGTGCCAGTCGCCGCTCTTCCCGCCGACCTTGTGCTCCAGGCGGACGTGCTCGATGACCGCGCCGCGCTCGACGGCCTTGGTCATGTCGTAGATGGTCAGCGCGGCGGTGGAGGCGGCGACCAACGCCTCCATCTCGACACCCGTGCGATCCGCGGCGCGGGCGGTCGCGGTGATCGCCACCCGCCCCTCGGCAGCGTCGACGTCGATCTCGACCTCGACGCCGGCCAGCGCGATGACGTGGCACAGCGGTATCAGATCCGGCGTGCGCTTGGCCGCGGTGATGCCCGCCAGCCGCGCGGTGGCGATGGCGTCGCCCTTCGGGAGGCGACCCTCGACCAGCAGCGCCGCGGTGTCGGACCGCAGCCGCACCACCGCGGATGCGGTCGCGCTGCGGGCGGTGACGTCCTTGCCGCCCACGTCGACCATGCGGGCGTGGCCGCGGTCGTCGAGGTGGGTGAGGGAGGGGGTGGAGGGGTCGGTGGCCATCGCGCCTCCGGTCAGGTCGGGTCGACGAGCAGGTGGACGACGACGGGCTCGCCGGCCGCCATCGACGTGCGGTCGGCGGGGATCTCGGCCAGCCCGTCGGCGAGCACCATGGACCGGAGGATGCCGGAGCCCTGGGCGCCGGTGGTGGTGGCCAGCCAGTCGTCGTCGCCCCGCTCGAGGGTGACCCGGAGGAACGAGACCTTGTGCTCGGGGCTCCTGACGTCCTCTGCGAGGCGGGCGGTGACCCGCGGGCGGTTGAGGTCGGTGCGGCCCTGCATGCGCCGGATCGCGGGGCGGACCAGCACCTCGAAGCTGACCGCCGCCGACACGGGGTTGCCGGGCAACCCGAAGACGGGGACGCCGTCGATGGACCCGAAGGCCTGCGGCATGCCCGGCTGCATCGCGACCTTGGCGAACGTCACGTCGCCGAGCTCGGCGAGGACCTGCTTCGACAGGTCGTAGCGGCCGGCGCTGACCCCGCCGGAGGTGACCAGCACGTCGGCGGTCGCGAGGGCGTCGGTGAACGCCTTGCGCAGCGCGGCGCGGTCGTCGCGGGCGATCTGCTGGCGGAAGGCCACGGCGCCGACCTCGGCGACCTGGGCGGCCAGGGCGTAGGAGTTCGACTCGTGGATCTGCCCCGGCATCAGCGGCGTGCCCGGCTCGACCAGCTCGTCGCCGGTCGCGAGCGTCGCGACGCGGACCCGGGGGTGCACCTCCACGCGGGGGATCCCCATCGCCGCGAGCATGCCGATCTCCGCGGGGCCGAGGGGACGGCCGGCGGTCAGGACGACCTCGCCCCTCCGCGCGCTCTCACCGGAGGCCCGGATGTTGTCGCCGACCTCCGGGCTGGTGTCGAGGACGACCTCGCCGTCGGATTCGGTGACCAGCTCGACGGGGACGACCGCCGTCGCCCCGGCGGGCATCGGGGCGCCGGTCATGATCCGCACGGCCTCGCCGGCGCCGGGGGAGGGCAGGTCGGGCGAGCCGGCCGCGATCTCCCCGACGACGCGCAGCCGGCTGCCCTCGCCGACCTCGGCTGCCCGGACCGCGAAGCCGTCCATCGCGGAGTTGGCGAAGGGCGGGATGTCGCCGGGCGCGGCGACGTCCTGGGCCAGGACGAGGCTCCGGGCTTCGAGCAGCGACGCCGACACCGGCGGTAGCGGCGCGACCGCCGACAGGATCTGGCGCCGGTGGTCGGCGAGCGCGGTCAGCTCGTCCGGGTCTATGTGGTGGCGGTGGGCCATGGCGCGGGGTGCCTCAGCCCAGCCCGGCGACGAAGCTGCGGAGGAACTCGATGAACTCAGGCCCGAGGTCGTGGCGCTTGGCGGCCACCTGCACCGTCGCCTTCAGGTAGTCGCCCTTCTGGCCCACGTCGTAGCGGGTGCCCGTGAACTTGATCGCGCGGATCGGCTCGTCGCGGGCCTGGGCGCGCATCGCGTCGGTGAGCTGGATCTCGCCGCCGCGGCCGGGCTTGGTCTGCTCGATGTGGTCGAAGATGTCCGGGGTCAGGACGTAGCGGCCGATGATGCAGAGGTTGGAGGGGGCGTTCGCCTTGCCCGGCTTCTCGACCAGGTCGGTCACCCGGTAGACGTCGGGGTGGTCCGGGTCGGGCTCGGCGGCCACGACGCCGTAGCGCGAGAGGTCCTCGTCACCGAACTCCATGACCGCGATCACCGAGCGGCCCGTCTCGGCGCAGACGTCGACCATCCGCTGCAGCAGGCGCTCGTCCTCGCCGATCAGGTCGTCGCCGAGCAGGACCGCGAAGGGCTCGTCGCCGACGTGGTGGCGGGCGCAGCCGATCGCGTGGCCGAGTCCGAGGGGCTTGCCCTGGCGGACGTAGTGGACCAGCGCCAGGTTCGTCACGGCCTGCACGGCGGCGAGGAGGTCCTCCTTGCCGGTGGCGGCGAGCTGCCGCTCGAGCTCGACGGCGTGGTCGAAGTGGTCCTCGAGCGCCCGCTTGCCCCGGCCGGTCACCATGAGGATGTCGTCGAGGCCCGCGCGGACCGCCTCCTCGACGACGTACTGGATCGCCGGCTTGTCGACCAGCGGGAGCATCTCCTTCGGCTGGGCCTTGGTCGCCGGCAGGAACCTGGTGCCCAGGCCTGCGGCGGGGATCACTGCCTTGCGGGGGCGCACGGTGCCGCCTTCGTCGTCGGGTGCAGGAGTCGCGTGACGTCGCGGCATGCTAGGCCATCGATGCCTGCCCAACCGCGCTCCGGGGATGACCCCGACCCCGTGCGCGCGGGCGCTGACGTGGCGGCGGTGAAGGCCCGGCTGCGCGAGGGCGCGCGGGTGCGGCGGGCCGCGATCGCGCCCGCCGACCGGCGGCGTGCCGGCGTCGGGATCCGGGCGACGGTGGCGGAGCTGATCGGGGGCCTGTCCGGGGTCGGGTCGGTCGGCCTCTACGCCGCCCTGCCGGCGGAGGTGGACCTCGACCCGCTGGTGGCGCCGCTGCGGGCGGGCGGGGTGGTCGTCGCCTACCCGCGCGTGACCGGGGACAGGGCGATGGCCTTCCACGCCGTCGACGCGCCACCCGCCGCGCCCGGACCGTGGGGGGTCCGCGAGCCGGCGGCGGGTGCGAGGACCGTCGAGCGACTGGACCTCGTGGTGGTGCCCGGGCTGGCCTACGACCGGGACGGCGGTCGGCTGGGGCACGGGGCCGGGTTCTACGACCGCTGGCTCGCCGAGCACCGACCGCTCGCGGTGGGGGTGTGCCCCGAGGCGCTCCTGGTCGACGCGGTCCCGGTCGAGGCCCACGACGTGCGCGTCGATGCGGTCGTGACCGAGCACGCCGTCTACCCTGGTGCCGATATGCCCACGTATGAGTACGAGTGCCTGACCAACGGGCACCGGTTCGAGGTCAAGCAGTCGTTCTCCGACGACCCCCTCCAGACCTGCGAGGTCTGCGGCGAGCCGGTCCGGAAGGTCTTCAGCGCCGCCGGGATCGTGTTCAAGGGGTCCGGCTACTACGTCACCGACACCCGCAAGAAGCCGGCGTCGTCGTCGAAGAACGGCGGCGGGTCGGAGACGGGCGGGTCGAAGGAGAAGGCCGCGGAGACGACCTCCTCGTCGACGAAGTCGTCCACCAGCGACTCCTCCTCGGGCTCGTCCAGCTCCTCCACCGCGGACTGATCCGGCGGTGGACGTCCTGCCGGGGCCCCACCCCGAGGTGGCCATCGACGTCGGCATCTTCGGCGGCTCGGGGTTCTACCGGTTCCTCGACGACGTCGACGAGGTCGTCGTGGAGACGCCGTACGGCCCCCCGTCGGCGCCGGTGGTCGTCGGCGAGGTCGGCGGCCGACGCGTCGGGTTCCTGCCGCGCCACGGCACGGACCACTCCATCCCGCCCCACCGGATCAACTACCGGGCGAACGTCTGGGCGATGAAGCACCTCGGCGCGACGGACATGATCCTGCCGTGCGCCGCGGGCAGCCTGGCGAAGTCCGTCGCCCCCGGGTCGTTCGTCATCGCCGACCAGGTGGTGGACCGCACCAGCGGCCGGGCCGACACCTTCCACGACGGCCCGGAGACGGTGCACGTCGCCTTCGCCGACCCCTACGACGAGGAGATGCGCGGGGTGGCCGTCGCCGAGGCCCGCCGCCTGGGGCTCGACGTCCACGACCGCGGGACCGTGGTGGTGGTGAACGGGCCGCGGTTCTCGACGCGGGCGGAGTCGCAGCACTTCGCCGCCCAGGGCTGGGAGGTCATCAACATGACCCAGTACCCCGAGGTGATCCTCTGCCGCGAGCTCGAGATGGCCGCGCTCAACATCTCGCTCATCACCGACTACGACGTGGGCCTGGCGGACGACCCGGACATCGGTGAGGTCACCCAGGCCGAGGTGTTCGCGGTCTTCGAGGCCAACCTCGCCAACCTCCGCGATCTCCTCTTCGCCGTCATCCCCTCCCTCCCCCTCTCCCCCGACCGCCCCGCCCTGCGGGCCCTGCGGGACGCGCACGGCTGACCGTCAGCTCAGCTGCACCCGGTCCCACGCCGCCACGGTCGCCCACACGCCCGCGGCACCGACCCCGACGGGGAGCAGGAGCTGGGTGGCGGTGATCGCCGCCGCGGCTTCCGCGCCTCCCATGCCGACCCACAGCGACGGGGCGGCGTAGGGGAACCACCCGCCGGCACCCACCGTGGTGACGATCTGGGTCACGACGATCACGCCGCCGAGCGCCGCCACGGCTGGCAGGTGACCCCGGCCGGCCGTGGCGACCACGGCGATCGGGGCGGCGAGCGCGGTCCCGAGCAGCTGGACGGCCAGGATCCGCCCGACGCCGGCCACCACGCCCGCGTCCGGCGCGCCCAAGCCGATGACCAGTCCCGCGGCCACGGCCAGCGCCACGCCGGCGACGGCGCACGCGACGGCCCACCCCGCGAGGACCGTCAGCTTGGCCGCTGCGATCGATCCCGGCCGGACGGGGAGGGCCATCAGCGACCCGATGGTCCGGTCGGCGAACTCCCGCCCGACCGACCACGCCGTCGCGAAGCCGACGACCAGCAGGGAGGCGACGCTCGCCGTCTGGGCGATCAGGCCGAGGTAGCCCTCCCACCCGGTGCCGACCAGGAGCCCGCCGACCTTGGCGGCGAGCTGGCTGTCGTTCAGCTCACCGCCGGCGGCACCGGATGCCGCCATGAACGCCGCCGACAGGAGCGGGGTGAACCCGACCAGCACCGCCGTGGCGGTCCACATGGTGCGGGCGCGGCGGACCTTGAGCCACTCGATGGCCAGGGCGCTGCGCATCAGGCCGCGCTCCCGCCGTCGACGTGGGCGTAGACGAGGTCGAAGAACCGCCGTTCGAGGTCGGTGCCGCCGGGGTCGATGGTCCCGACGATCCGGCCGTCGTGCACGGCGCTGATGCGGTCGGCGATGCGAGCGACCTCGTCGAGGTGGTGGCTTCGACACGAGCACCGCGGCCCCCTCCTCGACGGCCAGGCGCCGGAGGAGGGTCCGGACCGCGACGACGCCGGCGGGGTCGAGTGCGCTGGTCGGCTCGTCGAGGACCAGCAGGTGCGGGCGGTGGACGACGGCGCAGGCGAGGCCGAGGCGCTGGCGGTTGCCGAGGGACAGCACCCGCGCCGGACGCTCGGCCCAGCGGCCCAGGACGAGCTCGGCGACGGTGGCCCGGGCCGCCTCCCCTGCCGCCGCGCGGTCGAGCCCGTGCAGGCGGGCGGACGCGGTCAGGTTCTCGACGACCGTCAGCTCCGGGTAGGCGAACGGCGTCTCGATCAGGTGGCCGACGCCGGCCCACAGCGCCGCGGGCGCGCGCCGGACGTCGTGGCCGTCGATGCAGGCCCGCCCCGCGTCGGGGTCCAGCATCCCGAGCAGGAGGCGCATGAGGGTGGTCTTGCCGGCGCCGTTGAGACCGACCAGGGCGTGGATCTCCCCCTCCGCGACGTCGAGGGAGAGGTCGTCCACGGCGACCTGGTCACCGAAGCGGCGGCACAGGCCCTCGGCGAGGAGCACGGCCTCGCCGCTCACCGCACCCTCCCCTCCCCCGCGGGCTCGCGCTGCGGGTCGAGGACCTCGAGGGCCGCCCGGACCCGGTCGCCGAGGGGTTGCCCGCCGTCGTCGGCCCCCCAGTCCAGCAGGGCGGCGGTCAGCGCCCCCATGCACGCGCCGGCGGCGGCCGTCGCCCGGAGCCGGTCGGTGCCGTCGGCGAGCCCGCCATCGACGAGCTCGCCATCGACACCCAGGGCCTCGACGATGAGGTCCATCGTGGCCTGGTTGGCCTCCCACATCCTCGCCCGCAAGCCGGCGTGACCCGCGGTGATGCGGATGCGCAGGCGCACCTGGTCGTCGGCAGGTTCGGGCAGCTGCGCCCAGGCGGCCAGCAGCCCGGTCCGGACGCGGTCCACCGGGGGCAGCCGGGGAGAGGTCGCGGCGACCTGCTCGGCGATCACCGGGTCGTAGGGGTCATCCAACACGACCGACTCCTTGGTCGGGAAGTGCCGGAAGAACGTCATGTGCGAGACGCCCGCCGCGGAGGCGATCTGCTCGACGGTGGTCTGGTCGAAGCCCTGCTCGGCGATCAGCGCGAGGGCGTGGCGCTGGAGGCGGTCGCGGGTGTCGGCGGCGGGCACATGATCATGTTAGTTAGTAACTAACATCTTGTCGACCTCCGATCACCCGGTCCCGAGGAGGTCCGTCGCCGTGGGCGAGCGCTCGACGTCCGCGGGATCGGGGTGGGTGCCGAACAGGCGGTCGGCCGTCCCCGCGGTCGTGACCGTGAACCAGTAGCGCTCGTTCTTGTAGTGGTGCAGCCGGTGGTTGCGCCACACCGCGCGGTACGCAGCGGTCCGCGGCGTGTAGTCGCTGTGGATCAGGTAGTGCGTCCACTCGTACGCCATCCCGATCGCGGCGATCATCGCGAACCACGTCAGCCCCAACCCCAGGCGGTCGAAGGCGAGCACCGCGATGGCGAGGAGCGCGGGGAAGAGCCACACGAACGTCTGCGTCGGGATGAAGACCAGCGGCAGGTCCCGGGGGTCGGCGTGGTGGGCGCGGTGATCGCGGGCCAGGCGGGTGTCGATCACCCTCCCGGCGACGGTGACCGGCTTGTAGTGCAGCACCACGACGTGGATCACCCACTCGACGACCGGGAACGCGGCGATCATGGCCAGCGGCAGCCAGACGTCGGCCGGGTGGTAGCCGCCGACGGCGATGCGGGCGACCACCCCGCCCACGAGGGCCGTGGCGATGATCCAGGGGGACGGGTGTCGCCAGAAGGTCATCCACGCCCCGCCGAGGGACGGGCGCTGACGCCTGGCCGTCAGGCGATCCTCGTCGGCGTCGACCTGGGCCTGCGCCGCGGACTCGATCAGCGCTGCGCGGGCGCGGCGCACCCGCAGCGCCGCCCGCAGCCGTGCGGGGAACCGTCGCACGGCGCCGGTCCCGGCGGTGCTGGTGGTGCTGGTCGCGTTCGTGCTGCTCACTGGGGCTCCTCAGGTGGGTCCAGGTGGTCGATCAAGTCGATGACCGCCGAGCGGCCCCGCGCCAGCAGGGCATCGGCCGCGGCCTCCGCCGCATCGGGGTCCCCGACGCAGATCGCGCGGGCGAGGTCGGTCGCCGCGGTGGGGTGGCCCGCCTCCACGGCCAGCACCTGGGCGAGCGCCGCCATCCCGGGCTCGAAGGCCGCGCGCAGGCCGTTGTAGAGCAGCCGGTAGACGAGGGAGCCCGAGCGGTCGACGACGTCGCTCCAGAACGCGAGCGACCGCGCCTGCTGGGTCAGGGGATCCTCGGCGGCCGGGATCGCGGCGGCGGCGCGGAGCAGCGCGTCGTCCTCCTCCGGGCTGCCCGAACGACCCGCGGCCGCTCTGGCCATCTGCGGCGCGATCGCCGAGCGCGCCTCGACGATGTCGCGCACGAGCGACAGGTCGAGCTCGCCGCCGGCGGTGAGGAGCCGGGGCAGCAGGTCGAGCCCGGCGGTCTCGCGGAAGTCCCGCACGGTGGTGGCGCCGCCCTGGCGGATGGCGACGAGCCCGCGGTGCTGGAGCTTGCGGAGCGCCTCCCGGACGGTCGGGCGCGAGACGCCCAGCGCCGCGGCGAGGGCGCGCTCCCCCGGGAGGTCCCGTCCTGCGCTGAGTTCCCCCGCCAGGATCTGGGACTCGAGCTGCTCGGCCACGGCGTCGGGCATCGAGCGGTGCTGCACGGGAGCGAGGGAGGGGCCGGACATGCCCGCACCCTCCCACGCCGTGGTCTGCTGGTCAACTGGTCTAACCAATCTTCTGCCAGGTTCGGGTTGACCCTCACGCCGCGGGAGGGGTCACTGTGGGCGACGAGCCGGAGAGCCCGGCTGTCGGGAGAACGACGAGGAGAGCGCGATGCGCACGGTGTCCGAGCTGGCCCAGATGGCCGGCGTGACCGTCCGGACCCTGCACCACTACGACGAGATCGGCCTGCTGCGCCCCAGCCAGCGGTCTGAGGCCGGCTACCGGCTGTACGACCGCGCCGACCTGCAGCGGCTGCAGCAGATCCTGTTCTGGCGTGCGCTCGGCTTCTCGCTGTCCGAGATCCAGGACGTCCTGGACGACCCCGACTACGACCGCGTCGAGGCGCTGACCAGCCAGCGGGCGATGCTCGCCCGCCAGCTCGAGGACGTGACCGCGATGGTGA
This sequence comes from Euzebya sp., assembly GCF_964222135.1. Classification (NCBI taxonomy): domain Bacteria; kingdom Bacillati; phylum Actinomycetota; class Nitriliruptoria; order Euzebyales; family Euzebyaceae; genus Euzebya; species Euzebya sp. Next base: position 3,244 of record NZ_CAXQBR010000001.1, on the reverse strand, counting down.
AGGCCGTCGACGACGCGATCGCAGAGGCGAGAGGAGGACCTGAGGTGGATGAGCTCGAGATGTTCGAGACCTTCAACTCCGACGAGTACCGCGCCGAGGCCGAGGCCCGCTGGGGCGACACCGACGCGTGGCGCCAGTCCCAGGACCGCGTCGGCCGGATGAGCGACGCGCAGAAGCGCGACCTGGTCCGCGAGGGCGAGGCCTTCGTGCGCCACCTGGCCGAGACCTTCCAGCGGGGGGTGGCCCCCGACTCGGTCGAGGCCATGGACCTCGCCGAGGAGGCGCGGCTGGCCATCGACCGGCAGTTCTACGACTGCTCGAGGGAGATGCACGTGAACCTCGGCGAGATGTACGTCGCCGACCCGCGGTTCACCGCGTACTACGACCGCCACGCCCCCGGGTTGGCGGTGTGGCTCCGCGACGCCATCGTCGCCAACGCCGCGCGCTGAGCGCGGTCATCCACAGGCCGGCGGGATCCGCTCCCGCCGGCCTGTGCGGTCCGTGCATCGTGTGGGGCGATGCGCTCGCCGTTCCACGGACCGCCACCGGCCCTGCCGGGACCGCTCGACCGCGCCGCGGAGCGGTGGGCTCACCTGCCGCCCCGACTGCGGATCGCCCTCGTCGTGGCCGCGGTGATGCTGCTCGGCGCGCTGCAGGCCAACCGGCTGAACGTCGTCCAGACGCGCTGGGGCGGTGAGGGCCAGCTGGTGTGGCTGGCCAGCGCGACCGTCGCCGCCGGCCAACCGGTGTCCGGTGCCGTCGAGCGCGTCCGGTTGCCGGCAGTCGCGGTCCCACCCGGCGCGGTGACCGGTCGCCTGCCGGACGACGCGTCCCTGAGCCTGCCGCTGGTCGAGGGCGCCGTCCTCACCGAGGTCCACCTGGCCGCGGAGGGGCCTGCGGCCGCGCTCCCCTCGGATCAGCGGGTCGTCCCCCTGCCCGTCGACCCCGCCTGGGGTGTCGAGGCCGGGACGCTCGTCGACGTCTGGGCGGTCGCCGACCGCGACCGGCCGCCCGAGCCGCTGGCGCAGGCCCGCACGATCGTCCAGCTGACCGACGACGGCCCACGACCGGTGGCCCTGATCGCGGTTCAGGAGGACGAGGTCGCCACCATCACCGGCGCGCTGGCCCGCGGCCAGGTGCTGGTCACGCTGCGGGGTCGTGCGTCGGGCTGAGCCCTACCATCGGGCGCCATGTTCCCCGCGTGGCTGGAAGCCCTGATCCTCGGCATCGTCCAGGGGCTGACCGAGTTCATCCCGGTGTCGAGCTCCGGCCACCTGGTCCTGGTCCCGTACCTGATGGGGTGGGAGAAGCAGAGCTTGGCCTTCGACGTGATGCTCCACGTCGGGACCCTCGGGGCGGTCCTCCTCTACTTCCGCGGCGAGCTCATCGCGATCATCCGGGGGCTGCTGCGACTCGACCGGTCGCTCCAGGGCCGCATCTACCGCCGCGTGGGGCTGTTCATCGTGCCGGCGTCGATCCCGATCGCGATCGTCGGGCTGTTCCTCGAGGAGCAGGTCGCCGAGGTGTTCGAGTCACCGCTGGCGGCCGCGCTGCTGCTGCTGGTGACCGCATCGCTGCTGTTCGGCCTGGAAGCCGTCCGCCGCCGTCGGGTCAGGTCGGCGACCCCCGCTGCCGTGGGCGCCGGGGCCGGAGCCGAGGGCGGGGAGCGCGAGCGCGCCTGGACGGGCGACTGGCGCGCCGCGGATACGTCGGCGCCGAGCAGGACCGGCGAGGGCGCGGTGGACCTGCCGCTCGGCATCGACCCGCACGACCCGGCCGGCACGTCGCTCGCCGACCTGACCCTCCGCCAGGCGATGGTCGCCGGGGTCATGCAGTCCCTGGCCGTGCTGCCCGGCGTCAGCCGCTCGGGGTCGACGATCGCCGGTGGCGTCTTCGCCGGCCTCACGCGGGAGGCGGCGACGCGCTTCAGCTTCCTCCTGGTGATCCCGGCCCTGGTCGGCGCCACCATCCTCAGCCTGGGCGACCTGGGCGAGCCGGGGGGATCGAGCGGGCTCGAGCTGGGGATCGGGATGGCCGCGGCCTTCGTCTCGGGCTACCTGGCCATCCGCTTCCTGGTCGGGCTGGTGTCCCGCGCCCGCCTGACCGGCTTCGCGTGGTACTGCGTCGCGGCGTCCGTCGTCGGCCTCATCGGCTACGTGATGATCGGCGCCCCGAGCAGCGTGTAGCGACCGGCGTCAGACCCTCGTGAGCTCGGCGACGAGGTGGACCTGCAGGTCCTGGCCGACCGCCGCCATCGCGAGGCTGTAGCGCAGCACGTCGTCGACCACCTCGATGGTCCGCTCGACGTCGGTGACCCGGTGCCCCGCGGCCGACGGCGTCAGCCCGACGACCGTGCTCTGCAGGACCAGCCGCTGCCCCTCGAGCACACCCGCGTGGCACTCCACGATGCCGGTCGGCTGGGCGATCACGAGCTCGGGCACGCCGTCAGGGAGGCGGAAGAACCCCGCTTCGGCGTGGAGGGGCTCGCCGGTGTCGGCGTGCGCGGTCCGCTGGCCGTACCGGAGGACGGGCTTGGGCAGGGGCTCGATGACGACCTCCTCGGTGTAGGCGAAGGAGTCGATGGTCGGGTAGACGCCCCGCCCCCTCCCCCGCCAGGTGCCGATGAGGAAGGTGAGGGGTCCGATGTCGGGGTGGGGGTCGATGCGCGTCATCACCCGGGATGGTCGCACGTCCGCGGGGTCACCCGCCCGCGGCCGTCATGAGGGGGTCGGGGGCGGGCAGGTCAGCAGAGCGTCCCTGACGGCCTGGTCCACGGGGCTCGTGATCCACCAGCGCTCGCGGGTGCCGGTGTCGTCGTCGCAGGCCAGGGCCTCGTCGGTCTCGACCGGCAGCGCCGTGGGCGACGTCAGCAGCAGGTTCCGCTCGAGATCGGCCACCAGGCCGGCTGCGGCCAGGCCGTACGCCCACCCGTCCTCGGATGCGCCGTCGGCGATGAGGGCGCCGTCCGGTCGGGGTTCGAAGAGCCCCTCGATGAACCGGGCCGTCTCGAACCGGTTGTCCCCGCCGATCCGCCTGGTCGGCTGCGCGACGGCGTCCTCCACGGCGGCGGACAGCGCCGCCTCGGCGCCCAGCAGCACCACCTCGGCGGGACCGTTCGCAGCCAGCCACGCCGCGGTCGGCGCCGACAGCGACGCGGTGTCGCTCAGCAGGACGGGGCCGAGCATCTCCGCGGCGTGGCCGCCGCCGGCCCCCGAATCGGCCCACGCCGCGGGGGGGTTGTCAG